>JBCCOR010000239.1:0-7337 GCA_039025295.1 Acidobacteriota bacterium | reverse complement strand
GTCGCGCGCGATCGCGACCGCCGACTCGATCGCCTGACGCAGCTGCGCGCGCTCCAGCGCGCGCGGCGCAACAGCGGCGTTGGAACGAACAAGTGCGCCCTCGGCCGCGCGGTTGCGCGGATCCCAGCGCAGGCGCAGGCTGAGCGTCGCCTGCGCGCCCGGCACGTTGCGGTAGAGGCCGGCGAAGAGATCGTCGACGTCGCCGCCCTCGACCGCGCCGGTGTACGACGGCGTCAGCAGCAGATCGAGCGACGGCCGCAGATCGTCGCGGGCGACCTGCACGTCGCGCGCGGCCACGCGCTCGCGTTCGGCGGCGGCGCGCAGATCGTCGCGGCGCAGCGCCGCCAGGTCGAGCAGCGCCGCGATGTCGGGCACGTCGAGCAGCGTGGCGGCCTCGCTCGCCGGGAAGCCGATCGCCGGATCGGGCAGCGCCGCCGACGCGGTCGCGTCGAGGCCGAGAATCTGGCCGAGCGTCAGGCGCGCGGCGGTGCGCGCCTGCTCGCCCGCGATGCGCGACTCTTCGTTGGCCAGCACGTCGGCCTCGAGCTGCACCAGATCGGCCGCCGGCACGCGATCGGCTTCGACCAGTATGCGGGTCGAAGCGAGCTGGGTGCGGGCGCGCTCCTCGCTGCGCCGCAGGACGTCGACGTTGCGCACTTCGGCGTGCAGTGACCAATAGGCGCGGACCGCGGTGCGCAGGCGCGTGGCGACGGTGTGGCGCCGATCGGCGCGCGCCGATCGCAGGAAATCCTCGGCGCTCGCCTCGTCGGCGGCAGCGATATCGCGGCCCCGGCCGCGCAGGAGCGGCTGGCCGAGGGTGAAGGCGATCGTGCCCAGGTTCGACGCCGCGCGGCCCGAACCGTCGCGATCGACGCGCATCGACGCGCTGAGCGTGCGGCCGCTGCGCAGCTGCTGATCGAGTCCGAGATCGCTGCTCAGCGCGTCGACGTCGGACGCGCTGGTCGACGACGTCGCCCGCTCGCCCGCGCTCGCCGCCACTCCGCTGGTCACCAGCGGATCGAAGCGGCCGCGCTGCTGCTGCAGATCGCCCCGCGCGCGGTCGACGTCGAGCGCCGCCAGGGCGATGGCCGGATCGCCGAGCAGCGCGGCGCGGATCAGCGCCTCGAGATCGAACGGTGCTGCGATCGGCGGCGCGTCGGATATCGCCGCACGGGCGGGCGGCGACTGGGCGCCGACGAGGGCAGCCGTCGTCAGCGCGATCGCCAGCGCCAGCGCCGGCCATCGGGCGCGGCCCAGCCAAACATCTGAACGACTAACCATCAACAATGCGTGTACATCCTCGACCGAAGTCGTACAAACGAGCTCATACCTCCAGTTTAGCCAACCGTCGAGCACAAACCAACCGTTCGGAAGTCTTGGGCGATCGAGTAAGGTAGAAGCACCATGGACGTGGATCATTGCCAACGCCTGCTACGCGATCTCGGCGCTCAGCCCGACGAGGTCACCGAGCTCCTCGCCTACACCGAAAATCGTTTTGACCTCGACGCGCTCGACGGTTGCCGTTTCCCGCTCGATGACGAGCCCTTCGTCGCGGTCTGGCGGCGCTGGATCGCCGAGACCGCGCGCGGCGACGGCCCCGTGGGCGACGTGCTGCGTCGGCATCTGCCACAGCTCCGCTTTCCCATCCGCGCCGGGATGTCGGACGACACCCACTACCGCGCCGTCACCCGCGCCGGCCGGCGGATCACGGCGTCGTCGGCGCCGGCCGACGACGCGCTCACGCTGCAGGCCCCCGACAGCATCGAGCTGGTGATTCACAGCAGCCTGGCTGGCGGCATTCCGCTGATCATCGCGCGCGAGCGGGCCGATTTCGTCACCCTGGCGCAGGCGCTGGCGCACCGCAACGAGCCGGTGCCGATCTCCGACAGCCAGGGCGCACTGATGCTCGCCGGCTACACGAATTGGTCGCGCGTGCACGCGCTCGAGGCGCGCTGGCGACGGGCCCACGGCGCACCGCCCCATCCCGACGACGCATCGGCGGCTCATCCCGACGACGCATCGATCGACGACCCGCAGGCCGACGACGCCCCCGACTGGCTGCGCGCCGACACCTGGCCCGACGCCTGGCGCTGCATCCGCGCCGCGCGCCCGCTCTTCCAAGACCGCCTGATCCTGCTCAGCGACGGTCCCTACAGCGGCGTACCTGCGGCCGATCTCGGACTCGACGACGCCACCTGGCGCCGCGATGCGCTGGTCCTGCGGCGCGAGCACGAATGCGTCCACTACCTGACGCGGCGCGTCTTCGGCGTGATGCGCAACAACCTGCTCGACGAATTGATCGCCGACTACGCCGGCATCGTCGCCGCGCGCGGCCGCTACCGGGCCGACTGGTTCCTGCGCTTCCTCGGCCTGGTCGGCGGCACATCCGCGCGTCGGATCGATCTCTACCGCGGCCATCCGCCGCTGTCCGACGGGGCCTTCCGCGTGCTGGGCAACCTGATCACGCGCGCCGCCGAGACGCTGGAGCACTTCGATCGCGCGGTGCTGAAAGACGGCGCCAGCGGACCGGCGCGCGCCGCGGCGCTGATCGCCCTCGCCTCGCTGCGCCTCGAGGCGTTCGCTGCGCCCGACGCCCAGGCGCGGCTGCGCGCGGCCTACGCCGACAGCCAGCGGCGACTCGCGCTGCCGGTCGGCGCGGCGGAAACCGCGGCGCTCGAACCGCCCGCTGAGGTGCGGTAGGCTGCGCGCCATGAGTGATCCAGCCTCCGCCGATGCCGGCGCCGAAGCCGACGCAGCAACCCTCGGCGGCCTGAGCGACGACGAACGCAGCCGCCTGCGCAGCGCGGGCCGCGCGCGCACCTGGGAGGAGGGCGAGATTCTCTTCCGGCGCGGCGAAGACAGCGACGCGCTCTTCCTGCTCGAAGACGGTCGCGTCGCGCTCACCCGCACCATCGACGGCGGCGCCGACGCGGTGCTCGAACCGGGCGCGGCGTTCGGCATCGAAGCGCTGGTGCTGACCTCGCACCGCCGCGCCTCGACCGCCCAGGCGCTGATGCGCTGCCGCTGTCGGGTGATCGACCAGGCGACCATCGACGCGCTGCTCATGGAACAGCCGTGGCTCGTCCTGCGCGTGCTGCGCCATCTCGCCACGCGCCTCTTGCGCGCCGAGAGCGAGCGCGTCGAGCGACTGCAGCTGCGCATCGAGGAGCTCGAGCGCCTGCTCGGCGAGCACGAGGACGACGACACCGCCGCGCTCGACGACATGCCGCTGCGCGCCAACACCGACCGCGTCACCGGGCTCTACAACCAGCGCTATTTCGACGACGCCGTCCAAAGCTTCGTCAAGGATCCCGACCCGCCGGATCTCGCCCTGCTCCATCTCCACATCGAGCTGCCCGAGCATCTGCCCGACGAGGACGACACCGCGCGCAGCGCGCTGCAGCGCGTCGCCCGCACGATGACCGACAGCATCCGCAAGACCGATCTGCCCTTCTACCTCGGCCATCGGATCTTCGGCCTGCTGCTGCTCAACATCTCCGATGCCGACGCCCGCCAGCGCGCCGAGGCCCTGCGCGTGCGCCTGGTGCTCGGCGGCAGCGCCGCGGCGACGGCCGATGGACCGCCGCCGGTGGTCTCGGTCAGCGGCACGGCGATGCGCACCGACGACACCGTCGACAGCCTGATCGGCCGATCGCGCTCGCTGCTGCAGCGCGCCCGCCGCTCGGGTCAGGGCCGCCCCGCCTGGGGCTGATCGGCTCTCCCCCAGCGCGCGCCCCACAACGTAAAACCGCGCGGCCGGCCGCTGGGCCGCCGCGCGGTGAAATGGCGCGCTGAACGCGCCAAACGGGTCGACGGCGTCAGCGTTCGTCGCCGTTCGCAGCCTTGCCGACCTCGGCCGGCACCACGCCGGGAATCTGCGCGGCGCGGTTCTGGCGCGAGTCGTAGTCCGACAGCAGGCGCTCCTGGGTCGTGCCCTCGGGCGCGATGATGTCGATCAGCGGCGGCTGCAGCGGCGCGTCGTCGCGTCCGCCGCCGAAGCGGTTCTGCCAGGTGCCAGGCGACACCGGCAGGATGAACAGGCCGGTGCGCTGCGGCGACAGGCCGACCGCGCCGGCGACGTCGAAGCTCGCCTCGAGATCGGCGCCCGAAACCGCGACCACGTAGCTCCACTCCGGGCTGGCTTTGGCGCGCAGGAAGGTGTCGGGCACGTAGAGGCGCACCGTGCGGCCGCGCACGCGGATCTTCTGCGGGAAGTAGACGCGGCGCGAGAGCTCGTCGGGCACGGTGTCGCGCAGCTCGCTGCGCTGCATGGCTTCGTCGTCGTCGTCGCGCTCGGTGCGCGCGTCGCGCATCGCCTGGTCGAGCATCTTGATCCAGCGGCGCTTGAGCTCGCCGCGGGCCGCGCCCGGGCGCGGGGTCAAGATGATGGCCCTGTCCCACGCGTGATCGGCGTCGACCTCGGCCAGGCGTCCCGGCAGCATCGCCTGGCCACCCGAGCCGGGCTCGCGATCGACGTCGATGTAGATGTCGACGTTGAAGGTGAAAAAGCCGTGACGCGCGATCTCGTCGAGATCGGTGCCGAGCTCGTCGATCGCGCCGGCCTCGGTCTTGCGCACCTGGCCGGCGAATTCGACCTCGAACATCGTTTCGTTGCCGACGTCGTAGGCACGCAGCGCAACGATGTCGAGATCGCCTTTGACGAACGGCGTCGCCAGCGGATACACCATGCGGCCGTTGCCGTGATCGTCGCCGGCCGGATCGGTGATTTCGAAGAGCAGGGTCCGGGCGGATGCCGCCGGCGCGAGCGCCAGCGCGAGCGCGAGACAGGCAGCGGCGAGGCCGTACGAAAAAGCGATTCGGGTCATGGGAGCGACGTCTCCTGGCATACGGGATCCGGCGAGCGGATCCGGTCGGGGGAAGCGGATACAAAAGGGGCCCGAAGCGGCGCTCCGGACCCCTCGATCATGCCACAGCCCAGCGGCTGCTGGCAGCGATCAGAACAGGACCTTGAGGAAGGCCTTCAGGCGCGACTGCTCGAAGTCGCGGGTGGCCAGGCTGTTCCAGCCGCCGAAGCGGTTGAAGAAGCCCGGCGAGCCGACCGGCACGTTGTAGGTGCTGGCGGTGTTCTCGTCGGCGAAGGTCGGCACGAAGCCGCCGCCGAAGTCGGGCTCGAACTCACCCGTCGAGTACTCGTAGTTGAAGCCGAACTCGGCGCCGCCGATGATGTACTTGGCGGTCAGGATCAGCTTGTCCTTGGTGTGATCGCCCGACGCCATCTGGTGCAGGTTGTACGCCTGGAAGGCGGTGTTGCCGTCCTGCAGATCAACGTCGTAGTGCTCCCACGTGACGGTCGCGTAGAGCTCGTCGGTCAGCTGGTAGCCGGCGCCGAGCTGGAACATGGTGTAGTCCATGTCGCGATCGTCGTCCGACAGGCTGTCGAACGGCTTCCACTGGTAGCCGGTCACGCCGTTGACGGTGATCACCGGCGGATTGCCGTAGATGTCGGCGACGCTCAGGCCGTCATTGTAGAAGCGACGGTTGTTCGAGCACTCGACGCCGCCACCCGGGCAGTCACCCGGCAGGTACGGCAGGAAGCGCTCTTCGTTGAGGCGCTTGTCCTCTTCGTTGATGAACTTCACCTTGCCGAAGAGCTCGAGGCCGGTACCGACGTCGACGAAGAGCTTCGCCTTGAGCGCGAGGATATCGCTCTCCTTCTCGCGGAACGGCGAGTAGGCGCTGCGGTACGAGCCGAAGCCCGAGTCGCCGTCGGTCACCGGGTAGACCGAGTCGGTCACCGAACGCGTGTCGTCGCCGAAGGCCTGCCAGTTGGTGTTGTAGTCGATGTAGGTGTACTCACCCGACAGATCGAGATCGCCGATCGTGATGCTCGGGGCGATCGTGAAGCCCTTCCAGCCGATGACGGTCTGGGCCGCGGTCTCGTCGAAGTCGGTGAACTCGTTGTCGACGTTGATCGTCGCGACCTGCTGCATGTTGCCCTGCCAGCCGCCGAAGCCGATGCGGCTCGGGTTGTCCGGGAACACGCCGAAGGTGGCGTTGTTCGGACCGACGAACGAGTAGGTGCCGTCGTAGCCCTCGGTGATGAGGACGTCGGACTCGCGACGCGCGGCCATCATCGACACGTAGTCCGCGCCGATGTCGAAGTACTCGAGGTTGAACGACAGGCCGACGCCGAACGGATCGTTCAGATCGACGTTGAGGCGGTAGCTCTCATCGTCGAGCTTGCCGGCCGGCACGGGCGAGAAGCCCGACAGGCCGAAGAACGAGCCCGGCGCGCCGAGCGCGGGATCGGAGTCGGTGCTCGAGCTGTAGGCCACCGCGCGCACGTCGACCTTCGGCGAGGGATGGAAGCCCACGCGCAGGCCGACCACGCTGTTGCGGAAGCGGGTCAGGATGTCGCGGCCGTCGTCGAGGTTGATGTCGGACGAGTCGATCTCGATGTCGTTGACGTACTTGTAGATCACCGTGGCGTCGAAGAGGCGCGACGGCACGAACTTGAGCTGCAGCGCGTAGGCCGCATCGGCGGTCGTGAACTGACCGGTCTCGAAGTTCGGGCCGGCCCACAGGCGCGGCAGCGACACGCGGACGAAGTCGTAGGCGAACGAACGGTCGCCGTTCGAGCCCTGGAACAGGATGCCGGAGCCGTTGTCGCGGTCGATGTAGCGGATCTTGCCGATGGTGAACGGATCGAACATGCCGAAGTCGTTCGAGCCGATCGTCACCGTGTCGAGCCACTTGTAGCCCGGGGTGATGGTCACGGTCAGGCCGCGGTACTTGACGTACTGCGCCGAACGCGGATCGAACTCACCGCAGTCGCCGCCGACGCAGTCGCTCGGGCTGCCGCCGTCACCGGCCGGGTTGATGCCGCCGAAGCCGCCGAAGTTGGTCCAGAAGTTCTGGCTGAAGCGCGCCTTCAGGCGGCCGCTGACCTCGATCTTCTTGGACGGCTTCGACGCGATCAACAGCTCCATTTCGGTGCCCTGACCGTTGTCGCCGAAGCCTTCGCCCGGAATCGTGGTGAAGTTGTAGAGCGAGCCGTCGGTGCGGTTGTTGCCCCACAGCCACTTCGTGTAGTTGATGCCGGTGATGGTCATTTTCTGGCCGTTGGCGGCCTCGGCGACATCCGGCATGCCGGTGAGCAGCAGCGACGCGGCCAGCGCCACCAACACTGCCCAGCGCAGTCGATGGGTCATTAGGATGGTCTCCTCAAGGTTCTCTGAAAGTCTGGCTGGAGAGAAAAGTAGGGGCGCCTACTGGCGCACAACGGTCAGGGTCGCGGCCTTGGTCGCCGAACCGTCGGCGGCACACTCGTAGGCGAGCTGGGCGTGATCGCCCAGGATGTCGATGACGTGCGGATC
>JBCCOR010000238.1:0-7358 GCA_039025295.1 Acidobacteriota bacterium | reverse complement strand
CGTCCAGGTCGATGGTGAAGTGCTCGGTATCTTCCAGCGTGGTGTCACCGGTCACATCGACGACAATGGTCGCATTACGCTGCCCCGCGACCAGGGACAGGGTGCCCGACGTGGCCGTATAATCTTCGCCCGCCAGGGCCGAGCCGTCGACGGTGGTGTAATCCAGGACAAGCGGATCGGAGGAGGCCCGCGACAGCGAGACGTCGAAGACCGCCTGGCGGGTCCCGGAATCGCCTTCGGTCAGGATCGGGCGTGAGACGAAGATGGATGGCGTCGGACCGACGGTGTCGTCATCGAGGATCCAGCCGGTGGAGCGCAGGATCGAGACGTTGCCCGCCAGGACCCCGCCACCGGTGGGGTTGAAGACCTCCAGGATGGCGGCTTCATCATCCTCGGCGATGCTGTCGGCATCGACCCGGTAGCTGATCGTCTTCGAGGTCTCGCCCGCGGCGAACGTCATGCTGCTATCGCGACCATAGATATCGCTTTGCGCCTGCGCCGTGCCAGAGATCAGCCGGTAGCTGACGGTTTCGGTGGTCGAGGTGTCGCCGCTGCGCGAGATCGTCCATTGCAGGAAATTCGGATCGTTGAAGACAGTGCCTTCGTTGACGGTGGATCCGCTGACGGAAAAGATGCCCATTTCATAAGCCCCCAGTTGAAAATTACTCGTACGGGGCCGTTTATCTGAATGGATATGGGCCCCTTCCCATGGGCGCAAACAGTCAGCTTTCGTAAGCCGGTGTCAACCGGTCACGGACGCGTGAGGCCGAATTTACACCATCGGTTCGGAACCTGTCCCGTCAATGCGCCGAGCCAGGATATTCGGTATCTTCGATACGCCGTCGCAATATGCCGACGGCGTGTCTACCCTTTGTCACACCAGGATATCGACGCTCTGCATGTCGTCGATGGTGCGGTCGGCGAAGACCACCGTCACGCCCTGGTCCGAGAACACCAGGTCCCGCCCCTGCTGGCCCATCTGCGCCAACGCATCGCCCCGGTCCCCATAGCCGAAATCCCGGAACCGCAGCACGTCCCACACATCCAGCTGCAACACCGTATCGCGCCCAGCCGCATCCGCGTCGAACACGAACGTGTCCGCCAGATAGCCCCCCGCCAACACGTCGTCGCCCGCGCCGCCCTCGAACACCAGCGAGGCACGACCGAGGCCGTCGTCGGCGCGGCCGGTGACGCTGTCGTCGATCGTGATCTGGTCGCTGCCGTCGCCGCCGCGCACCTTCAGGTTGAAGCGCAGGGCGGCGGGGATGTCGACGCTTTCGCCGTTGATCGCCAGCTGCAGATCGCCGCTGTCGAGCTGCTGCATGGTGATGACGTCGTCCTGCGCCGTGCCCTCGGCGATCAGCCAGGGCTTGGTGCCGTCGACCGACAGCTCGTTGGAGAAGCGAATCTGGGTCAGGCCGGCGGGCGGCGTGAAGTTGGCGAGGGCGGCGGCCGCCTGGGCGTCCGCTTCGGTGCGCGCGATGCCGGTTGCCTGCGCGGCGTCGTCGTGCGCGCGCGGCTGGGTCAGCTGCGCGAGGGCGCCGGTGCGGCCACCCGGCAGATCGTCGCCGATGTGGGCGTGCAGATCGGCGGCATCGGGTGACGGCGCGTCGAACGCCGCGTCGCTGTCGCGCGGGGTCTCGTAGCGATCCTCGGCGCCGCGCGGTCCGTTGGGCGTATCGCCGCGATGGGCCCCGGTGCGGTCGGGCGCGGCGTCGTTCGACGCGGCCTCGCGGACGGCCTCGCGCTCCGCAGCCTCACGCGCCGCTTCGCGTGCCGCCTCGCGCGCGGCTTCGCGCGCGGCGGCATCGTGGTCGACGGCCTCGGCCCCAGAAGGACGATTGCCGGATTCGGCAACGGCATGCGTTGACATGATTCCAGTCTCCTTGTGCGACCCGCAGCGGGCGGATCGTCTGCATCACGCCAGTCAATATTGTTTGTGGCGCGTGATGCGTCCATTGTGTACAGACACCCAAAAAAATGACGAACGGTTTGGCAAGGGTCATGGATCGGCGTGCCCGCGCGTCGCGATGTCGATCACCTTGCCAGGCGACGCGCGGGGATGAATACGTGAATCAGTCGTAGTCGGAGACGTTCTCCTGCGTGACGCTGGCGAGATCGACCGTCGGCTCGCGCTGCGCGATGATGTCGCTCCAATCGTACGATTTCAGATCCGATTTCAGGCCGATCGGCTCGCGCGCGTCAGCGGTGTCGTCGATCGGCATGGGCCCCACGATCGGCGGGTTGGCGTCGGCGGTATCGTCGACGGGCATGGGCCCCACGATCGGCGCGTTGGCGTCGGCATCGGCATCGGCGGCGAGGCTCGCGTCGATGGTGGCCCACGCGGTGATGAGATCGGGATCGGTCTCGACGTCGGTCGAAGCGTCGGTGTTCACGGCGGCCTCGATGTCGGCGGCGTCGGTGCCGAGGGTCGGATCCGGCGCGGCGTAGAACGTGCGGATGGGCTCGCCGAGATCGGCGCGAATCGCGTTCTCGCTGGTGTCGATGGCGTCGTCGAAGCCGACCGTGCCGTCCGCCTGCGCGTATTCCAGGCCGACCGCGCGCGCCTCGTAGTTCGGCGTGCCCACGGTGTCGGTGCCGAACATGTTGGCGTCGTCGAACTGGCCGGACACCATGTCGTTGGCGTGGTTGAGCTCGTGGCCGAGCGTCACCGCCGAGGAGGTCACCATGAAGTCGGCCTCGGTCTCGACCGGGTTGCTGACCGCGTTGAGGTCGTAGCGCTGCGGATCGAGGCCGATCGTCGCCTCGACGTTGCCCTCGCCGAACGAGGAGGCGGTGTTCATGCCGTCCTGCTCGACGATCGCCACCTGGCTGCCCTGATCATCGAGCTCGGCGAGCAGCTCCTGGCCGGCGGGGATCGAACGCAGCACCTCGAGATCGGACTCGACGCGCTCGGTGAAGGCGTCGGTGCCGTCGACGCTCAGCACCGCCGCGCCGGCCGTGTTGGGCTCGCTGAAGATGGCGTCGGCGTCGTCCACGTCGGTGATGACCGAGGTGCCCTGGCCGTAGATCAGCTGATCGCTGCCCGCGCCGCCGTCGAGCTCATCGCCGATGCGCCCGTCGCCGGTGTCCGCTTCGTTGGAGTTGGCGAGCAGGGTGTCGTCGCCGTCCCCGCCGCGCACGACGTCGTTGCCCTGGCCGCCGGCGACAGTGTCGTTGCCGTCGCCGCCGGTCAGCGTGTCGGGCCCGCCGCTGCCGTCGATGTAGTCGTCGCCGGCGCCGCCGTCGAGCAGATCCTGGCGGCGACCGCCGTACATGATGTCGCGGCCGTCGCCGCCGAAGGCGATGTCTTCACCGTTGCCGCCCTCGATGTAGTCGTTGCCGCCGCGGCCGCTGATCAGATCGTCGCCGTCGCCGCCGATGAAGGTCTCACCGGCGTTGTTGCTGCCGAAGAGACGATCGTCGCCGTCGCCGCCGTTGAATACGATCGACGCGCGCCGGTCGTCGTCCGGCGCGGTGCCGGTGACGCTGTCGTCGACGTCGATCTGGTCGTCGCCGTCGCCGCCGCGCACCTCGAGATCGAAGCGCAGCTCGGCCGGAATGATCGACGATTCGCCGTTGATCAGAAGCTCGAGATCGCCGTTCTCGAGCTGGTTCATGCGGATGGCGTCGTTGCCCGCCGTGCCTTCGGCGACGAGCCAGGTGCGGTCGCCGTCGACCGAGGATTCTTCGTAGAAGTTCGTCTGCGTGAGGCCCTCGGTCGGCACGTAGCCGGTGCCGGGCAGCGCGCCCGGGACCACCGGCAGATCGCCGTTCGGCGCGTCGCCGCCGGTCGGGATGTCGCGAATCGGTCCGCCCGCGCTGCCGCGCGGCGAGTTGCCGCTGCGCGGTCGGAAGAGATCGTGGGCGGTCAGACGGAGCGCGTTCGAATCGCCCTGCAGCGCGCTCAGGTCTTCGCTGGTCGACGCGGCGAGCGCGTCGAAAGGCAGCTGATGACTGCCGTGCTCGCTGTAGTGATCCTCAGCGTCGACGGCGATGTCTTGGGTGGTGGGTGCATCGTTCGACGACGCGTCGTCGCCGCGCACGCCGTCGGCGTGATGGCTGCCCTCGATGGCCTTGTTGCCACCGTGCCCGTCGTGTCCGTGGACGTTCTTGTCGTCCTCGGGCGGCGGGGGTGGCGGCGGCGGAGGAGGCGGTGGCGGCTCGTACGAATGCGGGTTGGATTCGCCGATGGCGGGTGCGTTGCTCATAGCGCGAAACTCATGGCTGATAGCGGGTGTAGCGGGTCAGATGCAATGGATCTCGTGGAGATCAGATGGCTGCTGCGGACGCGCGCTCGTTCGAACGCGTCGATGTCGCTGGGGGCGCGGCGTCGACGGTTCGATCGACGGTCGCCGGATCCGGGCCGGGTCGTCGGTGTAACGGCGTGTCTGGCGGCGGCAGCGGCTCGAGCGGATCAACATCGCCGAGCGCGGAAGTGGGAGCCATCGATTACGGTCTCCTTCGGTGATCTGCAGCGGCAGATCGCGCACACCGTCGGGTGCGCAGCGGGGTCAGACAATCAAACGAGCAGACGGGCGATGATGCGAACCGTCGGCCGCACGATATGCACGGGCAAGGGAGTGGATGTCTCATTGTGTAAGCAAGCGATGTGCCGAGACTGAGTTTTCGGCTGTAAGCTATTGCCCGTTAATGACTTGATCGATTTTTTGTGGGCTTTGGGCGCCGTGAACCGCGGCGTTTTTGCAGGAGGTAGGGTAATTTTTACCTGAATAAAAGTTTCTGTTTTGCCTTTTTCACACAGGGAAATTTTCCACTTCGACGTTTGGCGTCGGTCCCGTGCGCGAGACCCTGCGCCGCGCCGCGGGTCGCTAGGTTCGATGCTTGACACCCGGCGGGCCCCGTGGTCCAATCGAAATTCCGCCAGCGCTTCGCCGCTGCGCCCTGAACAACGTCCACGCTCAGCCGTCATCTTGCCGACCTGCTATGCCCGATCGCACCGCCCGCGCAACCATCGAAGCCGACCGCCTGCCACGTGCGGTACGCGCTGCGCTGTGCGCGTCACGCGCGGGGCACTGGTGGGGCTGGCATCATCACGTCGTTTGAGGCGGGACGTCGACGCGTTCCGCCCGAGGATGAACCACCGGGACGGGGCCGTCGAATCGCTGGCGCGACCTCGTTTCGGTCCACCGCCGAAACCGAGGCTTCCGTGTCCACGACCACCACTCTGGTCGCCACGCTGACCACCCTTTCCGAACACGGCGACGAGCTCGCCGATTTGCCCGACGACGTCGGCATGCTCGAGGTGCGCGCCGATCTCGTGGGCGATCTCGACGTTGACTGGCTGCGCCAGCGCTTTGCCGGCCAGCTGCTCTACACGCTGCGCAGCGCGGCCGAGGGCGGTGAGGGCAGCGACGATCCGACGGTCCGCGCGCGTCGCGTGAGCGCGGCCGCGGCGGCGGGCTACGACCTGATCGATCTCGAGGCCGAGCGCGATCGCACCGAAGCGATCTTCGACGCCGTGCCGCGCGCCAAGCGGCTGGTGTCGTGGCACGGCGTGAGCTCACATCTGCAGGACCTGCGCGACCGCTTCCACCACGTCGCCGCCAGACCGGCGCGCTACTACACGATGATTCCGACCGCCGCCGGCGCGTCGGACGGGGTCCACGCGCTGGCGCTGCTGCGCGAGCTCAAGCGCGACGACCTCGTGCTCTTCGCCGCCGGCGCCCAGGGCACCTGGACGCGTCCGCTGGCGCCGCGCCTGGGCAGTCCGCTGGTCTACGGCGCGTTCGGCGGGGTGCCCGGCGCGCCCGGGCAGCTGTCGATCGCGCGCCTGCGTCGCGACTACGGCTTGCCCGCGCTGCCGCCGGTCGAGCGGCTCTACGGCATCGTCGGCCGGCCGGTGCTGCACTCGCTTTCGCCCCGCCTGCACAACGGTGCCTACCGCGCGTTCGATCTGCCCGCGCTCTACGTGCCCTTCCACGCCGAGTCGTTCGGCGATTTCTGGATCGACGTGGTCGAGTCGGGCAGCCTCGAGGCGCTCGGCCTGCCGCTCGGCGGCCTGAGCGTCACGGCGCCCTACAAAGCCGTCGCACTGGCGGTGAGCGGCGCCAGCAGCCCGCGCGCGCAGCACATCAACGCGGCCAACACGCTGGTCTGTCACGAGGGCGTGTGGGAGGCCGAGAGCACCGATCCCGAGGGCGTCACCGAGGCGCTGCGCGCGCGCGGTGCGACGATCGAAGGCCGCACGGCGGCGGTGGTCGGCTGCGGCGGCGCCGGCAAGGCGGCGGCGTTCGGCCTGCAGCTGGCGGGCGGGCGCGTCACCCTGATCAACCGCGGCCGCGAACGCGGCATGCAGGCGTCCGAGGAGCTGCATCTGCCGTTCGTGCCGCTCGACGACTTCGATCCCGCGGCCTACGACGTGATCGTCCACGCCACCGCGCTCGGCCATCACGACGACGATCCGCTGCCGTTCGCCACCGACGCGCTCGATGCCTCGAGTACGGTCGTCGAGATGGTCTACGGCCGCGAGCCGACGCCGCTCGTGCGCGCCGCCGAGGCGCAGGGCGCGGTCGCGATCGACGGCCGCGACGTGCTGCTCTACCAGGCACTCGGCCAGTTCCGCCTGATGACCCGCCGCGTGCTCGACGCCGGCCTGGCGCGCCAGCTGCTCGATCTCGGCGAGCTGCCGCCGCGGCCGCCGTCGGCCAACGAGTTGCGTCCGCGCGACGCCGCGCCGGAGGCCTCGGCGTGAGCGCGACGATCCAACCGCTTTCAACCCTTGGGAGCCTGCGATGAGGGTGTCCGAAGCCCTGCCGACCGGCGTCACCGCGCTGCTCTTCGACACCGCCCGGCATCGCCGGCAGCTCGAAGCGCAGCTGGTGGCCCTGCTCGAAGCCCGCGAACACCACGAGGTGGTGCTGCCGGTGATCGACTATCTCGATCCCTACCGGGCGCTGATGAACGACGCGCGCCGCGGCGAGCTCTATCCGCTGATCGACCGCGACGGCGAGGTGCTGACGCTGCGCGCCGACTTCACGCCGATGCTCGCGCGCCTGATCGCGCCGCGCCTGGCGTCGCTCGATCTGCCGCTGCGGCTCTTCTACCGCGGCGACGTGCTGCGCTACCAAGAGGAGCGCGCCGGCCGTCAGCGCGAGTTCTACCAGGTCGGCGCGGAGCTGCTCGGCCTCGACGGCGCCGACGCCGAGCGCGAGGCGCTGCACACCTTCGCCGATCTGCTCGACGCGGTGCGCGACGGCCTCGACGCGCGCATCGTGATCGGCGCCGCGGGCGCGCTCGACGCGCTGCTCGCGGGCCACGGCGGCGACGATCCGCAGGCCCTGGCGGCGGCGGTCGTCCGGCGCGAGCAGGGCGTGGCGCGCGACGCGGCGCCGGCG
>JBCCOR010000237.1:0-7363 GCA_039025295.1 Acidobacteriota bacterium | reverse complement strand
TCGCGGCTGCTGTCGGCGATGATGCCGGTGATGTGGGTGCCGTGACCGCTCTCGTCGTTGGTGACGCCGTTGGTGCCCTCGGAAATCAGCTGATCGTCGATCGCATCGTATTGCGCCAGCAGGCGGCGCTGGTTGAACGGGTTCCGCGCCAGCCGGCGTGTGCGCCAGTAGCCCGTGTCGACCACCGCCACGGTAACGCCGTAGCCCTGGATGCCGAAGAGATGGAGCAGATCGACGTTGGCGACCTCGCGCTGCGTCGTCAGCCGGCTGTTGAGCAGCGTCGGCGGATCGATCCAGTCCCAGTCCTCGTCGTCCTCCTCGTCGCGCGGGGTGTCCGACGTCTCGCGACCGCGCGCATCGTCGTCCTGCGACTCGCGCTCGGCGTTGGCCATCTCGATCGGCGCGTCGGCGTAGGCGGCGGTCACCAGACCGCGATCGCGCAGCGCGTCGAGCACGGCATCGTCGACTTCGGCGACGATCGCGTCGATGATCGGCAGGCGATGGGTGACGTGGCCACCGCGCGCCTGGACGGCCGCGATCAGCGCCTCGAGATCGCCGCCCTGGCGCTGCAGGATCCACGCGTGGGTCGCCACGTTGGTGACTGCGTCGTTGGTGACTGCGTCGTTGGTGACTGCGTTGGCGTCCGCGCTCGGGGCCTGTGCCGACTCGGCGTGCGCGGCAAACGCGACCGAAGCAAGCAGTAGAACAGTGATCAGAATGTGAACAAACGAAGTTTGGGAAGGTTGCGTGCCTTTGGTCCCCACGTGCGCACCCGACATGGCTGTACCTCCTCATGACGCGCGGCCGACAAGCGGGGCCGGAAGAGCGTCATGATGCAAAAGATGGTTGGTCGACGAATCGATCGGCGGATCGATAGCGGTCTACGAGCGATCGACTCAAGTGTGAACAATCAACATGAACGAACACGTGACGATTGACCAGTATTCATGATGCATGCGGAGCGATAGATCGTCGGGTTCGAGAAACATGATGTATCTTAGCAAAATATTGCAATAAAATCAATTGTGGCGATATTGTGGTGCCGTGTAGAGATTCACAAGCGATGCAGTACGCGCATGTCATTGCGCGATATAATCTTACAACGATTGTTGTGCTCAGCGCGATCGATCGACTGGGCGGCGCCCTTGAGGCGGGCCGCCGCCCCGTGGCTCAGCGCGCGTCGGCGGCGAGCCAGCGCTGGAACCAGTCGAGGATGCGCGCCAGGCGATCGGCGCGTCGATCCGGCCGGCCGCTGCGCGACAGCCCGTGGCCTTCATCGGCGTAGCGCACGAACTCGGTCGGTACCCCGCGCAGGCGCAGCGCGCCGTAGAACTGCTCGGCTTCGCTCAGCGGCGTGCGGAAATCGTCGTCGCTGTGGATGATCAGCGTCGGCGCGGTGATGCGGTGCGCGTGCGCGAGGGGCGAGCGCTGCCAGTAGATCTCGGACTCGCGGAAGGGATCGGCTTCCAGCTCGTGGCCGAGGAAGCGCGGGATATCGGTCGTGTAGGTGAAGCTGAGCAGGTTGTAGACCCCCCGCATCGGGACGCCGGCCTGGAAGCGATCGTTCTGACCGAGAATCCACGCGGTCATGAAGCCGCCGTACGATCCGCCGGCGACGCCCAGGCGCTCGGGATCGATCCACGGCGCGCGGGCGATCGCGGCGTCGACCGCTGCCATCAAATCGCGGTAGTCGATGCCGCCCCAGTCGCGCCGGGCGGCGCGGCGGAAGGCTTCGCCGTAGCCCTCGCTGCCGCGCGGGTTGACGTAGAGCACGCCGATGCCGTGGCTGGCGAGGATCTGGAACTCCTGCATGAAGTGCTCGCCGTACATCGTGTGCGGGCCGCCGTGGATCTGCAGCACCAGCGGATGGCGGCCGCTGCCGGAGCGGCGGTCGGCGGGCGGCAGCAGCCAGGCGTCGACGGTCGCCTCGCCGCTGTCGCCGGGCGCCGGCTCGACCGCGACCGCGAAGCGCTCGGCCGAGACGAGCCGATGCTGCTGGCGCCACGGCCCGTTGAGGTCGGTGACCGGACGCAGCGCGCGCGGTCCGATCGGCGCATCGCCGTCGAGCGCTCCGACGACCAGCTCGCGCGGCCGATCGCTGGCCGTCCACGAGGCGACGAAGCGCGTGCCGGCGTCGTTGAGATCGAAGCTCGCAGGCGGGAACATCTGGCTGTGGCTACCCAGCTGATGGCGGCCCTCAGTGTGGCGCTGGGCCGCGCCCGAGATCGGGTCGATCGACCAGATCTGGATCGTGCCGTTGGTCTCGGCGAGGACGAACAGGCGTGCGCCGTCGCGCGTCCAGCGCGGCGTGCTGACGTTCATGTCGCGATCGATCGTCAGGGGTGTTGCAGTCGCGGCGGCGTCGCGGCCGCGCGGCAGGTCGATGCGCGTGATGCGGGTGTTGCGCGCCTGCCAGTTGCTTTGGAAGACGAAGAGCTCGTCGTGCGCCGGACGCCACACGAGCGCTGGATCGTCGGCGTCCTCGAGCAGCATGCGCGCCGTGCCCGGCGCGTCGGCGAGCATCACGTGGCCGCGGGTGAAGTCGTCGGGATCGCCGAGATGACCGGCGGCGAAGGCCAGACGACCGTCGGCCGACCAGCCGTAGTTCTGGACGTCGAAATCGCCCGCGGTCCAGCGGACGAGCGACTCGTCGCGCGGATCGACCACGAAGAGATGACGGCGACGCTGCGGATCGCGGTACGTCGTGCCGCTGCGGTAGATATGCCGGCGAATCACCCGCACGCCCTGGCTCAGCGCGGGATCGGGCTCGGCCTCGGCGAGCGCTTCGGCGGTCTGCGGTCCGGTTTCGCCGTCGGATGCGACCGACGCGAGGAAGCTCACGGCGAAGCGCGCGCGGCCGGTGTCGGCGCTGCTGGCGGCGCCGGCAGGACGGCCGTCGGGCGCGTCGCCGAGCGGACGCGGCACCCAGCGTGCCTGCTGGACGCTGGCGTCGAAGGGTGTGACGCAGACCGCTTCGCCGCCGTCCTCGAGCGGCATGACCCAGGCGCGGCTCTTGCCGCCGCGATCGGAGAGAAAGAGCAGGCTGCGGCCGTCGGGCGACCAGCGCGGTTCGTGGTGCATGCCCTCGACGTGGGTCAGCCGGCGCAGTCCGCTGCCGTCGGCGCCGACCAGCCACAGATGCACGTTGCTGCCGGTGCGGCTGGGGTTGGCGCGGCGCACGCTGAAGACGATGCGATCCCCCTTCGGCGACCAGCGGGCGTCGTTGATCTCGCGGAGTTCGAAGAGCGACTCGGGGGTGACGGGTTCGGGGAGCTGCTCAGCGCGTGCGGCAGCGCCTTCAGGCGGCGAGGCGGAATCGGCGTTCGGGGCGGACATGACGGGTGATGCGACGCAGAGCAGGCTGATCGCGGCGAGGACGAAGGGCAGCAGGGGCCCCAAAAGGTGCGACGAAAACCGTTCGGCGTGCGACATCGAGATCTCCTTGGGAATAGAAAAACACCGCCGATCGTAGCGCGGATCGGCGGTGTCCATCGGGCTTGTTCAGGTCGCTTGGGCCGGGTCGCAGGCGACCCGATCCGCGACTCAGAAGCGCACGCGCAGGGCCAGGCTGATGTCGCGACCCGGCAGCGGCACGACGTCTTTCTGGAACGACACGTGGTTGCGGGCCTCTTCATCGGTCAGGTTGTTGCCGCGCAGCAGCACGTCGTAGATCGCGCGCGCGCCGAAGAACCGGTACGAGACGCTGGCGTTGACCAGCGTGTACTCGTCGGTCTCGGTCTCGTTGGGCGCGGTGCGATCCTGCTCGGCGCTGTGGCGCACCTCGGCCATGGCGTGCAGGCGATCGGTGTGGAAGTGCAGGCCCGCGCCGAGGCGCAGGGGCGGAATGCGCGGCAGCGGCGTGCCCGCCGCGTCCCGCAGCTCGGCGCGCACGTAGTCGCCGAAGAGCTGCAGATCGAGATGGCTGCGGCTGCTGCCGGTGTTCTGCTCCCACAGCTCGATGCGGCTCTGCACCTCGACGCCGACGAACTCGGCGTCGGCCTGCACGAATTGGAAGATCGGCAGGCCGTCTTCGATACCGCCGGTTTCGAGTTCGTAAATGAAGTCGTCGATGCGGTTGATGAAGCCGGTGATCTCACCCTGGACCTTGCCCGAGCGCTTGCGTAGCGAGACGTCGAAGCCGAGGCCGACCTCCTCGTCCAGGTTGGGGTCGCCGACCTCGAAGGTGCCGGTCGCGAGATGCGGACCGTTGGCGTAGAGCGCGCGCAGATCCGGCAGCTTCACCGAGCGCGCGAGCGAAACGCCCAGGCCGTAGTCCTCACCCGGGTTCCAGGTCAGGCCGACCGAGCCGCTGACGCCGTCGGCGCTGCGGTCGGGGTTGGCGACCGCCTCGGTTTCCTGATCATCGTAGCGCAGGCCGAACTCCCAGCGCAGATCGCCGTAGACGAGCTCCTGGTAGGTGAAGAGTGCAAAGCCCGTGCGCTGCGACTCGGGAATGAAGGCTTCCTCGCCCTGGGCCTCGAGATCGCGGTCGAGCCACTGCAGGCCGATCGTGCCGGTGTTGGCGCCGCGCGCTTTCTGGATCAGCTCCAGGCGTCCTTCGAACGCGTCGTTGAGGAAGGTCGTGCCGATTTCCTCGCCCTCGAGCTCGAAGTGCTCGTAGTCGGTCACGGCGAGCGTGAAGCGCGCGGCCTGGAACGGACCGAAGGCCTGGAGCAGCTCGCCGCGCAGGTCGACGCGCCGCTGCTCCATGTCGATCCGGACTTCCTCTTCTTCCTCTTCGCCCTCGCCGTCGTGGCCGTGGTCGTCGTCGTCCTCGTCGCCGTGGTCGTCGTCGCCGTGATCGTCGTCTTCGCCTTCCTCATGGCCGTGGCCCGGAATGCCGTAGAGGGTGTCGAAGCCCGACACCGACACGCCGAGCGAGCCGCGATCGCCGAAGAAGATCGTTGCGCCGAGGTTGCCGGCGGTGGTTTCGATGGCGCTGTTGGGGAGAACGCCGAAGGCCTCTTCCTCCTCCTCGTGGCCGTGATCGTCGTCGTCGTCGCCGTGCTCGTCGTCGTGATCGGCCTCGGCGAAGCCGGGGATTTCGTAGTCGTCGGTGTCGCGATGGACGCCGCTGACGTGCCAGGCGAAGCGGGTCGTGCCCTCGTCGCCCGTGCCGCCGTTGAGCACGAAGCTGCCGCCGCGCTCGTCGGCGACGCTGCCGCCGCGCAGTTCGACGTGGCCGCCGACCGCCTGGGTCGCGGGATAGGCCGGAATCGCGTTGTCGATGATGTTGACCACGCCGCCGATGCCGCTGCTGCCGTAGAGCAGCGTGGCCGGTCCGCGGATGATCTCGATGCGCTCGGCGAGCGCCGGATCGACGGTGACCGCGTGGTCGACGCTGGCGTCGGACGCGTCGCTGGTCGGGATGCCGCCCTTGAGGATGCGGACGCGATCGTCGCCGAGGCCGCGAATCACCGGGCGACTGGCGCCGGGGGCGAACGAGGTGGCGTTGACGCCGGGCTCCTGAGCGAGGGTTTCGCCGAGCGACGGCGTCAGCCGGATCGAGAGCTCCTCGCCGCCGAGGACGCTGGTCGGCTGGGCGATGTCGAAGCGGTTGCGGGCCTCGCGGCCGGTGACGACGACCTCGTCGATGACGCTGGCGACGTCGAGCAGGATCTCGGCCGTGACGGTCGCGCCGGCGTCGATCTGCACCTCGATCACGCCCGTGCCGTAGCGCGCACTGAGGGCTTCGAGGGTGTAGAGGCCGGCCGGCAGGTTGTCGAAGCGGAAGCGGCCTTCGTCGTCGACCGCGACCGAGCGGCGCAGCGCCGGCAGGCGGACGACCGCGTCGGCTGCGGGGCGGTCCGGGGCGAAGACGACGACGCCGCTCAGGCGGGCGCTGTCGTCGGCGTGGGCGCGCTCGGTGCCGGCGGGTGCCAGCGACAGGACAAGCGCAAAAAAGAGGGCGAGTACGGGCACGCGGCCGCGCAATGCGCGGCGCACAAGGGTGGAAAACATGGTCAAGACTCTCCACCCGCGCGTCGCGTCTATGCGACGTGCGGGCTGGTCAGCGGGTTGGAATGGAGGGATAGCGCGTTAGGTGGTGTGAGAGACGCGCGCGATCCAACGGAGATTGCGCGCGGTCAGCGCGCGGAGGGTGGCGGGCGGGGACTGTCGCAGCGCCAGGCGCGACGGCAAGGCGTGGGCTCGTCGATCGCCTCGAGATTGCGATGGGTCGAGGACGGATCGTGCAGCTGCGGCGCTTGGCGCGACAGCCGCAGACGCGGCGCGGTGAACGCGCCGTCGGCCCCGGCCGTACACCAGTGGCTGAGCGCCGAGGTGATGTGCGGCCCGCGCGGCGTGTCGCGGCGAGGGTGATGATGGCGATCGCCCCCGTGGTGGTCGACGTGGTCGCCCCGATGGTGGTCGACGTGATCGACCCCGCGGTGGTCGACGTGGTCGACCCTGCGGAGGTCGACGTGGTCGACCCTGCGGAGGTCGACGTGGTCGACCTTGCGGAGGTCGACGTGGTCGACCTTGGTGTGCCAGTGTGCGCCGCCGGTGCAGATCCAGTGATGCGCTGCGTCGTGCCCGTCGTCGGCCCACGCGGGCACGATCGACGTCAAGCTCGCGGGTGCGAGCAGCAGGATCAGGGCGATCCAGACGAGCGAGTTGGAACAGGAATGGCGGCTGGGGAACATGACGTTTGATTGACCCTACCATCCCGAAGCGCATTCCACGACTTTCTGAAAACGCAACACGCGCTATCATCCCCGTCATGGACACGAAGGTTTCCGTCATGGACACGCCCCGCAACGTTTTGGGCGGCATGCTGCAGGGCTGCAGCCGCGATCCGCTCACCGGCTTCTACCGCAACGGACGCTGCGACGTCGGGCCGGAAGACCACGGCTGTCACGCCGTGTGCGCGGAGGTCACCGAGACGTTTCTCGCCTTTTCCCGCGCCCGCGGTAACGATCTGTCGACGCCGGTGCCGGCCTACGGCTTCCCCGGACTCAAGCCGGGCGACCGCTGGTGCCTGTGCGCCAGCCGCTGGCGCGAGGCGCTCGACGCCGGCGTGGCGCCGCCGATCGTGCTCGCCGCCACGCACGAGCGCGCCCTCGACCACGTGACCCTCGACGATTTGGCGCAGCACGCCCTCGACCGCGTCTGACGCCCCGCCCCGTCGAACGATTCAGCGTTTTCACCCGCTTTTCATTCATTCTGCAAGGAACCGACCGTTATGGCCGATCCGCACGCATCCGGACTCAATCCCGAGGTGGTGATGACCACCTTGGCGGTTGCCGTTTTCCTTGGCATTGTCGCCCAGCTCATCGCCCACCGCCTGCGCCTGCCGGCCATCCTGCCGCTGCTCCTGCTCGGCATGGGCGCCGGGCCGTCGGGGCTCGCGATCTTCGATCCG
>JBCCOR010000236.1:0-7369 GCA_039025295.1 Acidobacteriota bacterium | reverse complement strand
GACGATGAAGCGCGAGTCGAGGCTGTGCAGATCGAGCGGCAATACCCGCTGCGTCGGGATGCTGGTCTCGCCCGTCGACGTGCGGTCGTCGCCCGACCACTCACCCTCGTCGTTGTCGACCTCGACCGGCCATTCCATCGTCTCGAAGCCGGTGCTGACGTGCCGCGTGATTGCCGCGCCGTCGAGGCCGCCGAACGACTTCTCGGCGCGGATGATCTGGTTGGCGATCACGGGAGGCGCCGTGATTCCTTGCGACCCTTCATTGCGGAACGACGGGTGCCCGTCGGCGCGCAGCTGGCTCGTTCTGGCCTGAAGCAGGCCGAATTCACTGGCCGATAGCGCGCCGGCACCGCGCGCCACGTAGCGGCAGAACGCCGTGCGATAGGCGTTGTTGTCGCCCGCGCCGACGTCGGGCAGCGGCGGCGTCTCGCGCGCCCAGGCGCTCGCCTGATCGACCAGCGCGTCGAGTTGATCGCGCGCGTCGCGCGACGCGTCGTCGAGCCCGACTTCGGGCACCTCAGGTGCCTCATCGCGCCACATGTCTTCGTCGCGAATGCGCGATTCGAGCGCGGCGTACGCGTTGGTCATGCGCATGGCTCGTTCGCGGTCGTTCGGGTCACGCCACGTGCCGTCGGGCAGGCGGCGATCGATCGCGAAACGCCGGATCTCTTCGGCGAGCTGGTCGCGCATCTGATGCAGATCGGAGGACGTCGGGATGGCAGTCATGAGCAGATCCTTTGGAGAATGTGATCGTGGCGGGCGTCGTACGCCTTGGAGGCGATGCGGCACATGAGTGGACGCAGGGCGGCGTCGAGATCGCCCACGCCGTCGACGAGCCCGCGATCGACCGCCTCGGCGGCCGACCACAGGGCGCCGGTCGCCCAGGCGTCGGCGGTCGCGCGATCGACGCCGCGTCCGCGGGCGACGTCGTCGACGAAAAGTTGATGAACGGCGTCGACACGCTGCTGCACGGCGTCGAGGGCGCGCGCGTCGACCGCCTCGCCGTCTTGCGCGAGCGCCTTGTCGGCCCCGCTGCGCACGACGCGCACCGACAGGCCGGATTGCGCGTAGCGTTCGCTCGCGTCGATCAACACGGCGACGACGCCAATCGAACCAACCTCGGCGCTCCGGCCGACGGTCAGGCGCCCAGCCGCCGACGCGATCCAGTAGCCGCCCGATGCAACGATTTCGAGGCCGTGGGCGGCAACAAACGAATCGCCGAGCAGCCTTCGGGTTCGATGGATCTCATCGACGATCGTGCTCACGCCGCGCACGTCGCCGCCCGGGCTGTCGACGACGAGCAGCAGTCCGCGCGCCTTGCTGTGGCGGCGCACGTGCGCCACCTGCTGCGCGATCTGGACGCTGTCGGCGTAGGTCAGAACGCCCACCACCGGCACGACGGCGACGCCGCTATAGACGGTGAGATCGGCCGAGTCGGTGACAATGAGGGGCTCGAGGAAGTCGTCGTCGTCTTCGTAGCTCACCGGCTGCGCCCGCCCAGCGATCGCGCGAGCTCGCGCAGGCGCGCGGCCATGCAGGCGCGCACGGCCGTCGCGTCGTCGCCGGCGCAGAGGCGCGCGGTTGGCGCGGGTTCAGGTTCGGGATCGGCGGGTTCGGGCGGCGGCACGCCGTCGTTGGAGGCTGCCGGACCGGGACGCAGATCAAGCGTCAGATGCCAGACGAGCGCGTACGCCACGTGGCGCGGATTGGGCAGACGCACGCGCAGGGTCCGCCCGTCGGCGTAGCTCATTGCGTGGCGTAGATCGGGATCGAGCCGCAGGAACGCCCGCGTTGCGCCAACCGGCGCGTAGTCGGCCGCGCACGTCCAGCGGCTCACGTAGCCATTGGGACCGTGGGTCGTGACGACCGCTTCGCACGACGGTTTGTTGCTGTTCATCGCCCGCCCTGCGCCGCCAGGCGACGCGCGCAGGCTCGCGACTGCGCCGTTCGCGTAGCGAATGATCGTCAGGGGCGAGCCGCGACGGCGCGACCACGGTTTGAGCCATTCGAGCGCCGTGCGAACGAGGCGTAGATCGGTCGGCCGCGCGACAAGCGTCCGCAGGATGTCGCGCTCGGCGGGCGTCAGGCCCCACGCCCGCGCGCGGGTGTGATCGCCGATCGACGCACCCATCAACCGCTCGACGATCCGCGCCTCCCACGCCATCCAGTCTTGCCCCGGGCGTTTGCCCGTCCAGCGCGGTCGCAGATCGAGGGCCCAGCCAAGGAGCGTGGAGGTCATCGCGCGTTCCACGTGCGTGCGCGCGCCGATGTGCTGAATGATGCGGTCGCCCGCGGCAACGACGGTCACGCCGCGCTGCTTCTCGTAGTTGTGGGCGCTGTCGGACCGCGCGTGGCACTCGTCGCCGCTGCACACCTGCCAGCGTGCGGGCCGCTCGGGCACCGACTGCAGCGCGAGGGTCGTCCACATCGCGCGCAGCCATCGTGCGGCGATCTCGCGGCTCTTCGGGTCGTCGACGCGCTGGTGATAGGCGAGTACCGACACGATGATCCGCGGCAGGTAGATCGTCGAATTTTCTTCCCACGCGGCCAGCGGCGACCACGCGAGCGGCTCGGGTCCGCGGCCGAGGAAGGGATGCAGCCAGGTCGGCGACAGGCGTTCGGCGAGGACTTCGGCAACGCCGCACTGTGCCGGCCAATTCAGGGAGCCCGCGCCGGGCTCATCCCATGGAACTTCGAGGCAGCCCGCGGCCTGCGTAGCGCCGGGCGGTGGCGGGTTGCCAGCGAGGACGCACTCGAGTGCGGCCTCGCCGGCGCGATGGGGTGGGCCGGGAAGGGTCGTACAGGCGGGCGACGCCGCGGTGATTGCTGCGGCGGTCGTCGAGGACGGGACGGGGACAGTGGCATCCGTGCTGAGTGCTGCGAGCAGTAGGGCTAGCAGGAGCCACGTAAGGTGGTGGGGCGTCTTCATGCCGGAAGGATCCACCGGATTGACCTTTGTGAGGTCAAACCGGCGGATGCGACCGGCAAGAGCAACGCCCTACGCGCGCTCTGCGTACATGAGTTGGGCGCTGTGCAGGTACTGACCGCCCAAGCCGTCGCCGCGCGGCGGACGATCCTCCAAAGCGCGGACCTCGTCCGCCGACAGCGCGCCGATACGGACCTGCGACTCGTAGTATTGCGCCCGCATGACCGGATCGCCGCGCAGCAGGCTGTTCAACTCCTGCTTGATCGTCACCGATCCACGCGCCCGCGGCGGCACCAGCTGTCGCGCCACGGCGTGCTCCCACCGCACCACCTCAGGCATCAACGCTTGCGTCACGAGTTGCTCCGTCGCATGGTACGCCGTCCCGTATTGGTAGCCGTCGGGATCGCCCATGAAGATCCGCGGGATGCCGAAATAGCTCGCGACCGTCGCCGCGCTCAGCCGGATCAGGTCCAGGATCGCCGCGTCCTCGAGCGGCATTGGACGCGCAAGCGTGATACTCATTCCTTCGTCTAGGATGGCGTAACCGCCCGCCTCGATTACCGAAATTCCCTCGTGCACCTTCTCGATACCTTGGGGCCCGAGTTCACCCGGATGCGTGATGAAGCCCGCGAAGAACCCGCCGTACCCGAAGTACTGGTGGGCGAACCGCTCCATCAACCGCGACAGCTCGAGGTACGGTGCCAGGATGCTGCGAACTGGGCTGATGCCGCAAATCGCATCGCCGGGTCCGCGGAAGTGGAAGATCTCCGACTCGGCGTAGCGGCGCAACTCACCGTCCGGCTCCCAGACGTAGAAGGTTTTGCTTCCGCTCTCCCGCACCGCCCGGCAGCGCGTCGGATGGATGGGATCGAGCATGCGCAGCGAGCCGCCGCGGCCGCGCAGTATTCGGGCGTAGAAGTTGCCGAAACCGAGTCGATGCGACCATGCGATTTCCTTCAACAAGTACGGATCGAGCCCGGCGTCGTGACTGGCGAGCGCGTTGATCAGGTCGTGCCGATCGACGCGGAAGCGATTGCCGCCGTCCCGCTCGACGACGTGCGTCGGCAGCGGCGCGAGCGCACGGACGAGGACCTGGATCGCACGCTGCAGCACTGAACTGTTTTGATCCGCCATGCCGCCAGGACGCTCGAAGACGCGCGCACCGTACCCGGCGAGCCCGCCGACGCGCGGAACTACGCCCGTGGTAGACGACGAGACGGCCACCGCCGCGGCGACCCGCGGCGCGAGGGCACGAACGAGTCGGCGAAACACGTCAAATCTCCGGCAGCGACGAAGCACTGGAACGCGTCGCGGTTGGCGGGGTCGTGAGATGGCGAACGAGCCGATCGCCGCGCGCAACAACGGCGCTGAGCGCCGCAGCGAGGGTGACGCAGACGAGCGGCCCGACGGCGACGTCGAGGATGACGAGCAGACCGAGGACGGCCAGGCCGCGCGCCAGGGCGTCGGCCGCGGCTGCGACGAGCGCGACGGCGAGGACACGGTCGGTGGGATCGGCGGCGCGCATCACGAGGCACCGCGCCGCACGGGCGGAATGACGGCGAGCGAATCGCCCGCGGCGTAGCGCGACGTCGGCGCGGGCGTTGAACCTTCGAGCGCGCGGTGAATGTGAAACGCAACCGCGGTGAGGACTGCAAATACAACATCGTTCCGTTTGCTGCCGATCTTGCTCAACCTCAGCCGTCGACGCGCGTCGTAGTGGCCACCGACCTGGCCGAGGCTCCAACGGCTGACCGGATTCCCATCGTGGACGAGTTGCCCAGCTTCCAACTTGTGAGCCAGCCATTCGGCTGAGTCAGCAATCGCGCGCGTGTTACCCGAGACACCGATCGTGCGGTAGCCGTCGGCCATCAGGCGCGTATAGACCTCCTGGGCGCGCGACGGATCGAGGGCGATCGGCGGACGATCCACGTCGCGCGTGCGCCACAGCGGACGCGCCAGGACGCTGCGCACCTCCGCCGCCAGCACGTCGGCGACGGCGACCGCGCCGGGCAGCGTGCGCAGATGCCCAGCCTCGACCCATTCGACGTAGGGCGCCTTGTCCTTCTTCGCCTTCGCCTGCAGATCGTGATCGGGCAGCCACGCATGCGTTCGCACGCCGTAGACACCGCGGCCGAGATCGTAGAGCACGGCGAGCGCGGTCAAGTCGTGGAGCGGTGCATAGTCCATGCCCGCGCACCGCACGTCGGCGCCCTCCCACCACGCGTCGTTAGGACGGGCGGCACGGTCCCAGGCAACTTGGTCGAAGAACGCGTTCGCCGAGCGTCGTGGCCAGATCCCGAGGTACATCGCGCAGTAGTGCACCTTTGCCGCCTCGCTGCTGCGCGCCTGGCGGATCTCCTCGAGCGCGCGAGCGCGCGAGAACGTGACACCGAACGAAGGATTCGCCCGCTTGACCGCAGCGAGGGTCGACCAGTCAGTTGGAACGATATCGGGCAGTCCGCTTTTGGGATCGATGTCCGCGGCCGTGTAGACGCGCACCAAGCAGCGCGGTCGGCGCTCAGGTTCACGCTCCGACTCGATGGCCTCTTCCCACAGTCGCCGCGCGCCGACAGTGGGATCGAGACCAACCGTCGAACTGACGAGAACCAATCCGTTCGGAACCGACCGCATCGAGCCGGCAAGCGTCTGCCGCATCTCGGGATCGACGACGTGCATCTCGTCGAGGTAGACGATCGGCGCCTGCAGTCCCCACGCGCCATCCACGCGCGATGACAGCGCCTCAATCGTCGCATCGCGCGGCATCCCGTGTCGCCGGATCGATCGACCACCGACCTCGGCGCGTCGCGCCAGCTGCGGCGACTGCCGAACGAGCGACTGCAGCCGATGCAGCGCGATCCCCGCCTGATCCCGATCGCCCGCCGCGATGCGCGCGCGGGGCACGCCGTATCCGCCTGAGAAGTAGAGATAGGCGACGAGCCACGCGAGGGTTGCCGTCTTGCCGTTCTTGCGCGAGAGCCAGATTTGCAGCTCCCAATGCTGCCGATTCCCGTCATCGTCGATCCAGCCGAAGAGCTCGCCCAGAACGTCGCGCTGCCAGTCGAGGAGCGTCACCGGCTGCCCGTGCCACGGCCCTTCGGTGTGCAGGCAGTAGCGTTCGATCCACGAACACGCGCGGTCCGCGGCGTGCGGGTCGAAGCGGTACGTCGTGCCGTCGACGGTGCGCGTCGGTCGGTCGCTCAGGTGCGGATCGTCGCCGCGGTGAACGCGCTCGATCCACGGCTCGAACGCGTCGCCGCCGCGCGCGTGCTGCGCGCAGGCGTCGAGGACGAGCGTTTGGAGCGTGTCACCGCTGGCGGTGTCGCGGGTCGTGTAGAGATCGAGCAGCGCGTCGAGCGCGGGTCGCGATCCGAACGCGTCGTCGAAGTAGTCGTGTCCGCATATCAACTGCGTAAGGTGCGGATCCGACGACGCGCCCGGCAAGCCGGGCCCGCTCCACGGCTCGCCGCGTCGCGCGAGCCGCATCATCCGCCGCACCGAAGGCTGCGCGCCACCGCCGGCGTCGAGCGTGCGGAGCGTCCGCAGCCGTCCGCCGTGCGGCCGGCCGCGCCGCCGCGTCGGCTTACGTACCCACGCCATGGCGGTGTCCGCGGTCAGTGACCGTCTGCGCAAGCGCGAGCGGCAGGCCGTCGACGAGACGATCGAGGAGCCGCGTGCAGTGGGACAGAGAATCCGCCCAGACTTTGTGCGCAGGATGGGTACGTGGTTGACCGTCGACGTAGTACACGCCGGCCGGCGCTTCGGCTTTGAGTACGTGGGCGGCGCGCTGCATGCGTCCGTAGGATTCGCAGGCAGAACGCAGCAGGTGCAATGTTGCGCCGTTCCAGATCTCGAAAAAATCGCCATCGTCGTCGTCGAGGTCACAGGCCAGTGCGTCGCCGATGATTTCGAGCCACAGGCGCACCGCATCTGGGCTGTCGAGGTCGTCTGGCGGTTCGAGGCGTGGGTGTGGAACTGAATCGAGGTCGAAGCCCAGATCGCGCGCCACTTGAACGGCGAGGTCGCTGGCGCTCGGTTGGGTCCGCACGTCTTCGTTGGTGCGATCGGGCGTCGGCAGGAGGATGAGATGCCCACGCGCAGCGGTGGCGTCTACCGTCCCAGGCACCGGCGGATGCACGTCGGAGTGCGGCGTGAGCTGCCACGTGCGGACCTGGACGCCGTTCAGCCTGCATCGCGTCGGTCCGCAGTCCAGCGCTTCGCCGATGAGACGACCAACCCATGCCCGCGGCGCAGGTTCGATCTTGCGTCCCTCGCACCACAGGACGTAGTGATCGAACAACGTTGCGAAGGGCGTCCGGGCCGCCGTCTGTTTCTTCCAACATGTCTTGAGCCAGCTGGTGACCGAGGTCCTGTGGTCCATGGATACCGTCCCGCATGCCGTACCGGATGCCGTCACGCCAGGTGCGTCCAGGCGTCTAACTCGCT
>JBCCOR010000235.1:0-7385 GCA_039025295.1 Acidobacteriota bacterium | reverse complement strand
GGCGAGGATGCGCTTCTGGAACGTGCGGATCTGCCGCCGATCGTCGATTCGCATGAAGGGATAGATCTCGTGCTCGCGCAGGCGCTTGATGCGCTTGCCCGCTTCGATCAGCAGCAGCCGGATGTCGATCGTGCTGTCGGGCGTTTCGTGCACCAGCGTCTCGCGTCGGAACTGGGTGTAGATCAGCCGGATCTCGAGCGACTGGTCGACGTCTTCCCACTCGCGCTCGACCGGCGGCAGGCCCTCGAAGTCGCGCATCGCGGCCTCGAGGGCGATCAGCGCTTTGTTGACCCGGCGCAGGCCGGTGTCGGCGTACGACGCGATCTTCCAGATGCTGTGCTCGGCCAGCGAGCGCTGCAGCGATTCGCGGATGTCGATCAGCTGCTGGCGTCCGAAGTACGCCAGATCGGCGACCTCGCGCGAGGCCAGCTCGCTCGAGATCTGTGCACCGATCTCCTTCAGAAAGTCGGTCTCCTCGAGGGCGTCGAACGCCTGGTCGACCGCGTCGCCCGGGTCCTCACCGAGCGATTCGTAGTGGTCGACGACGTCGCGCATCAGCGCCACCGTGTCGTCGAGCAGCGCGCGCACGTCGTGCACCAGCGCGTCCTCGATCGAGAAGACGCCGGTATCCTCGGGAATGATCAGCTGCACGCCTTGGGCGTGGTCGATCTGCTTGCTGACCCGGGTGAGGAGATCGGCGTCGGACATGATGACGGGATGCGGTGCGTGGTGGACGGCGGCGCGGCGGATTCGACGCGTCAGGGCACCGACGACGCCGCGGCGTCGGCCGCGGCCGGGGTTTCTGAGGGGGAGGCGGGTTCGATGACCGCACCGTCGGCGTCGAGTCGGACGATCGCGCCGTCGGGGGCGAACGCCGTGAGCGTGTCCAGATCGACCTCTGGCGGTCCGACGACCAGCTGGCTGAACTCGTCGGGACGGAAATGGGCGACGGCGCGCGCGATGTCCGCGGCGGTCACTGCCTCGACGCCGGCGCGGTAGCGCGCGAGCGTGTCGGCCGGTGCGCCGTGGTAGCGGAAGGTCATCTGCTGGCTGAGCACGTCGGAGGGGCTGTCGTTGCTGAAGACGAAGCTGTTGAGAATGGCGCTCTTGGCGAGCGCGATCTCCTCGGCCGACGGCGGCTCGGTGCGCAGCCGTGCGACCTCGTCGTGCAGCGCGCGGATCGCCTCGGCCGTGCTTTCGGGCTTGGTGCCGATCGACAGGCTGGCGACACCCGGATGGTCCCAGTTGGCGCTGATGCTGCCGTAGACCGAGTAGGCGAGTCCCTTCTGGCTGCGCACGACCGAGAACAAGCGCGAGGAGAGGCCGGCGCCGAAGAGCTGGTTGAGCACCTCGGTGGCGTAGTAGTCGGGATGATCGATGCGCAGGCCGAGATGGCCGATGCGGATGTACGCCTGGTCGATGTCCTCATGCTCGATGAAGAAGAGGCCGGGGCGCGGGGTCTCGCGCCAGCTGAAGTCGGGCATCTCGAACGCCGGGCCGCGCGGCCAGTCGCCGAAGGCCGCGCGCACGGCGCGCAGGGCTTCGGCGGCGTCGACGTCGCCCGAGACGCCGAGGATGATGCGCTCCGGCTGGATCCAGCGCGCGTGCCAGTCAACCAGATCGTCGCGGCTGATCGCCTGGAGCTGCTCGAGCGAGAGCTCCCGGCCGAACGCCGAGTCGGCGCCGAAGACCAGCTTACGAAAGACGCGACTTCGGACCGAACTCGGCGCGTCGCTGCGGCGGACGATCCCCGCCGCCGTCTGCTGCCTGGCGACCTCCAGCGCATCCGGCGCGAACGCCGGGCGGCGCACGACGTCGGCGAGTACCGGCAGCAGCGCCGTGAAGTCCTCGGCCAGGCTCTCGAACGAGACGACGCCTTCGTTGAGTCCGATGCCCACTTCGAGCCGAGCGGCCTTGCCGTCGAGCAGAACGTCGAGTTCGGCGCTCGAGAGATCGGCCGTGCCGCCGGTGCGCATGACCTGGCCGGCGAGGCCGGCGACGCCGCGGTCGGCGTCGGTCTCCCAGCGCGCGCCGGCGCGCACGATCAGGATCACCCGCGCCAGCGGCAGCGCGCGGTCCGGCTGCACCATGACGGTCATGCCGTTGTCGAGTACCGTCGTGTCGGGCGTCGGCAGCGTGAATGCGGGCAGCGGCGGATAGACGAGCTGATCGGCGGTTTCGACCTGTGCGTGCAGCGTCGACGTCATCAGGCCGGCAGCCAGCGCGATCGCGGTCGTCGTGGTCAGCAGCGCGCGGAGCGTGCGAATCATCGGGCGTCTCCCTGGCTGGGCGCGTTCGTCGATGCGCGATCGTCGGGCGTCTCGGCCGCGCGCGGTACGACCTTGCCGACGGTGCGGTTCTCGGCGCGGAAGGTGGCGCGCGCGACGCGCTGGATGTCCTCGGCGGTGACCGCGTGAACGGCGGCCAGGCGGTCGAAGGACTGACGCCAGTCGCCGTGGCGCATCTCGGCCTGGGCGAGGCGGAAGGCGATGCCGAGATCGCTCTGCATACTGCGCAGCACGGTGGCCGTGGCGCGGCTTTTGAAGCGCGCCAGCTCGTCGTCGGAGACCGGCTCGTCGCGCAGTCGGGCGAGCTCGGCGTGGATGCCGTCGCGCACGGTCTCGAGCGTGACGCCGGGATTCGGCACCGCGATGATGCCGAAGAGCGACGGGTATTTGTCGCCCGGGAAGCTGGGGAAGACCGAGGTGAAGGCGACCTGCTTCTGGGCGACGGTCAGCGTGCGGTAGAAGCGACCGGTGCGGCCGTTCGAGAGCACGTCGTCGATCGCGGCCAGGACCACCGCGTCGGGATGCGCGCCGCTCGGCCGGTGGTAGAACTCGGTGTAGGTGGGCTGGACCGGCGCTTCGAGTCGGATGATCGTCTCGGCGGTCTGCGGCGGCTCGATCGTCCGCAGCGGCGGCGGCTTCGGGCCCGCCGGCATGCGGCCGAAGTAGGTCTCGAGCATCGGGATCAGGGTCGCGGGATCGATCGCGCCGGCGATGGCGGTGGTCATGTTGCCGGGCACGTAGTGGGTCTCGTAGAAGCGCTTGGCGTCGGTGGCGGTGAAGCGCCGCAGATCGCTCATGTGGCCGACCACCGGCTGGCCGTAGGGATGGGCGACATAGGCCGCCGAGCGCAGCTGTTCGAGCAGTCGGCCGGTGGGCCGGCTGCCGACCGCCATGCGCCGTTCTTCCTGGACGACGTCGCGCTCTTTGTAGAACTCGCGGAACACCGGGCGCAGAAAACGCTCGGATTCGAGATACGCGAAGAGCTCGATTTTGTTCGCCGGCAGCGAGTAGAAGTAGAAGGTTTGGTCGGCGCTCGTGGCGGCGTTGAGGCCGACGCCGCCCTCGCGCTCGACCAGCTCGCCGAATTCGTTGGGCACCACAAACGCCGCGGCCTCGGCCTGGCGGGCGCGGAACGCGGCCTCGAGCGCCGCGACGCGCGCGGCATCGGGCCGCGGCGCCATGTCGGCGGCCTGCCAGGCGAGGTAGGCGGCTTCGACGGCTTCGAGCGTCTCGGCCTCGGCGGCATAGTCGGTGGTGCCGATGTTGGGCGTGCCCTTGAACGCCATGTGTTCGAACATGTGCGCCAGGCCGGTGATGCCGGGTACCTCCTGCGCGCTGCCGACGTCGACGAAGGTCGCGAAGGAGAAGACGGGCGCGCCCTCGCGCTCGATCAGCAGGAAGGTCCAGCCGTTGTCGAGCACGTGGCGTGTCACGCGGGCTTCAAAGTTGTCGCGCAGCGCGGCGATGCGCGCCGGGACGGCCGGTGTTGCCGTCGCGGCGACAGCCGGCGTTGTCGTTGCGGCGACGTCGTCGGCCGTGCCGCGCGCGTCGGCGCGCAGCGGGTCGGCGGACGGTGCGATCGCGGCGCAGACGAGCAGCGCGGCCAGTGCGATGGCCGAAGTGCGGGGCGCCGCCGGAGAGCGATGGGCGGGTCGTGGCATCGGGGGGACCTCGAACGGTGGCGTGGCGGGTGAAAAACCGCGCGGTGCGGTCGCCAAACGCAGTGTATGCAACGATTGGCCGCGGGGCAAAGGGAGAACGGCAGGGCGCGGGCCGGAATGCGCTAGGGTGGGGCCATGATCCCTCCCGCGCTCGGTCGCTCGCATCGCGCATCGGTCGGTGAAGCCGCGTCGCTGCCGACCGCGCGCACGCTCGCCTGGACGTGGCTCGGCCGCGTCGACTACGCGCCGACCGCGACGCTGCAGGAGACGCTGCGGACGGCGCTGCACGCCGCGCGCGAACGCGGCGCGCCGGCCGACGAGCGCCTGCTGCTGCTCGAGCACGCGCCGGTCTTCACCCTCGGTCGCAACGCCTCGGCCGCCGATCTCGTCACCTCGGCCGCCTGGCGCGCAGCGCGCGGCGTGGCGGTTCACGAGAGCAACCGCGGCGGCCAGGTGACTTACCACGGCCCCGGCCAGCTGGTCGGCTATCCGATCCTCGATCTGCATCCCGATCGCCGCGACGTGCGACGCTACGTGCGCGACCTGCAGGAGGTGCTGATCCGCACCCTCGCCGACTGCGGACTGACGGCGCGGCGGCATCCCGAGCACATCGGCGTGTGGCTCGAGCCGCCCGGCATGCCCGACGCGCCGCTGCGCAAGATCGCGTCGATCGGCGTGCATCTGCGGCGCTGGATCCCGATTCACGGCTTCGCCCTCAACGTCGACGCGCGCGCGCTCGAGCCGTTCAGCGGCATCGTGCCGTGCGGCCTGCGCGACGTGACCATGACCGCGATCGCCGAGTGGATCCCGCCGCCGTCGCTCGCCGCGCTGGCGGCGCGCGTCGCCGCCCACGCATCCGACGTCTTCGGCCGCACCCTGCGCGCCGCATCAGCGACCGAGCTCGACGCGCTGCGCGATTCGGCCAACGCCGGAGCCTGAACGATGATCGACGGGGCGCCCGACGCGCGGGCGGCGCCTACGGTCGATCTGATCGCGGTCATCCTGGCGGTGACCGACGAGCAGCCGCGCGTGCTGACCGTGCGCGTGCCGGCCGCCGAGCGGCCCGACGTTCACCGCGATGCGCTGCCCGCCGGACCGCTCGATCCGGCGCACGATCGCACGCTCGAGCTGGCGCTGCGCCGCTGGGTGCGCGAGCAGACCGGCCTCGAGCTCGGCTACGTCGAGCAGCTCTATACCTTCGGCGACCGCGACCGCGGCGGCGATGACGACGGCGCCACCGCGCGCGCGCTGTCGATCGGCTATCTGGCGCTGGTGCGCGAAGAGCAGCCGCCGGCGTCGGCCGCGCGCTGGCGTCCGTGGTACGAGCATTTCCCGTGGGAGGACTGGCGCCGCGGACGACCGTCGGTGCTCGAAGCGGCGATCGAGCCGGCGCTCGACGCGTGGCTGGCGCGCTGCGACGCCGGCCAGCGGGAGCGCGCCGACATCGCGTTTGGCCTGCGCGGCGCGGCGTGGGACGCCTACCGCGTGCTCGACCGCTACGAGCTGCTCTACGAGGCCGGGCTGGTCGCCGAATCGCAGCGCGACGACGCGTCCGCGTCGGATCCGCACCGCGTCGGCCGTGCGATGGCGGCGGATCACCGCCGCATCCTCGCCACCGCGATCGGCCGGGTGCGCGGCAAATTGAAGTACCGCCCGGTGATCTTCGAGCTGGTGCCGCCGACCTTCACCCTGCTGCAGCTCCAGCGCGTGGTCGAGGCGCTGTCGGGCGGTGCCCTGCACAAGCAAAACTTCCGCCGCCTCATCGAGCGCGGCGGATTGGTCGAAGGCACGGGTGTACGGGCCACCACCCGCGGCGGCCGACCGCCCGAGCTGTTCCGCTTCCGCCGTGAGGTGCTGCGCGAACGGCCGACGCCCGGCGTTACGCTGCCGAGCATCCGTCGCTGATAAGCTGCGCGGCGCTATGCCGCAGCGCGTCTGACGCATTGCGGCAATTTTCGACCCAAACGCTTGACAAGCGTTATGCTCACTTGTAGCATAAAGCCTGTATGAAGCCGCCGGTTGCTCAACCGGCGTTTCTCATGGCTCTTTTATGCTCGAATTGAGCATAATTCGATTCAAGCCTTTTGCATCACGCGGCCTGCAGCACGCATCGTCGCCCCCAACCGCTTTGCTCTCCGAGGTCTGCCATGCGCCCACATCACGATTCGTCCCGCTTTGCCTACACGCCTGAGATCGCCGCCGCGACGGCTGCGCGCTACGCCCGCGCGCGTCGGGTCATCCCGGAGGTGGAGTGGGCGATCCATGCGCCCTACGTGGCGGCGATCGAGCGGCTGAAGCGGGAACGCAACGCCGTGATCCTGGCGCACAACTACCAGACGCCCGAGATCTTTCACGGCGTCGCCGACCTCACCGGCGACTCGCTCGGCCTGGCGCGCATGGCGGTCGACGCCGAGGCCGACGTCATCGTGCTCTGCGGCGTGCACTTCATGGCCGAGACGGCCAAGCTGCTCAATCCGTCGAAGACCGTCCTGATTCCCGACGTCGAGGCCGGCTGCTCGCTCGCCTCGTCGATCACCGCCGCCGACGTGCGCCTGCTCAAAGCGCGCTATCCCGGCGTGCCGGTGGTGACGTACGTCAACACCTCGGCGGCGGTCAAAGCCGAGACCGACGTCTGCTGCACGTCGGGCAACGCGGTCGAGGTGGTGGAGTCGCTGGGCGTCGATCGCGTGATCTTCCTGCCCGACGAATACCTCGGCCGCTACGTCGCCCAGCAGACCGACGTCGAGCTGATCCTGTGGAAGGGCAGCTGCGAGGTGCACGAACGCTTCAGCGCCGCCGACATCCGTGGCGTGCGCGCGCAGCATCCCGACGTGCACGTGCTGGCGCATCCGGAGTGCCCGCCCGATGTTCTCGCCGAGGCCGACTACGTGGGCTCGACCGCGGGCATGATCGACAACGTCGGCGCGAGCGGCGCGCATCGGGTGGTGATGATCACCGAGTGCTCGATGAGCGACAACGTCGCCGACGCGCATCCCGACGTCGAGTTCCTGCGGCCCTGCAACCTCTGCCCGCACATGAAGCGCATCACCCTGCCGAAGATTCTCCACAGCCTCGAGACGCTGCAGACGCCGATCGAGATCGACGACGCGGTCGCCGTGCGCGCGCGCGCCGCGGTCGAGCGGATGCTGGCGATCAAGCCGCGCGGCCGCACGGTCGGCGGACCGCCGCCGGCCGCCGCGGTCGATTCCAGTCCGCTGACCGTGCTGTCGCGTGCCCAGCTGGCGCCGGCCACCGCGCTCGCGGGGGCATCGGCGTGACCGGGGTCGAGCTGCGCCGCCTGCGGCCGGGGCACAGCGCGGTCGCGCCGGCGGTCGATGCGGTCGTGATCGGCAGCGGACTCGGCGGCATGGCGGCGGCGCGCGCGCGGGCGCCGCGGCGGGGCGCGCGGGTCACCAACAGCGCGCGCGGCGCCGGC
>JBCCOR010000234.1:0-7440 GCA_039025295.1 Acidobacteriota bacterium | reverse complement strand
GTCCTCGAACGTGCCGTCGCCGCGGTTGCGGTAGAGACGATCGGTGAGCGGCGCAAAGGCGTCGGGGCCGCAGTAGTCGGCCCGGCTGTCGGTGGCGAAGCAGGTCGGCGGATCGTCGGCGCGGAAGTCGACGTAGCGCACCACGTAGAGATCGAGCCAGCCGTCGGCGTCGAGATCGACGAACGCGGCGGCGGCGCTCCAGCCGCCGGGGACGCGCGCGAAGGCCGAGGCGGTGACGTTGTCGAACGCGCCGTCGCCGCGGTTGCGCCACAGCTGGTCGGGGCCGAGGTTGGCGACGTAGAGATCGACGTCGCCGTCGTTGTCGATGTCGCCCGCGGCGACGCTCATGCCGTAGCCGTACGCGCCGTCCGCCTCGGCCATCAGGCCGCTGTCGGCGGTGACGTCTTTGAATGCGAGCCGGCCCGACTCGACCATCAGGTTGCGGTAGAGACGATCGGAAGGCAGCGTTTTCGGCACCTTCGCGCCGCCGGGCAGCCGAACGTCGGCGAGGGTCTCGCCCGACGCGATCAGCGCGCCCTGCAGCTGGTAGAGATCGAGATCGCCGTCGCCGTCGACGTCGACCAGGGCGCCGCCCGCGCCCATCATCTCGGGGAAGTGGCGCTGGCCGGTCATGCCGTTGAAGTGCGGCTGAAACGGTCCGTCGACGGTCGTGAAATGCGGTGTCGGCGTGGATGGCACGGGCGCGGCCGGTTCAGGGGCGGCGTCCGATGCGGGCACAAGTAGGAGGAGCAAGAGCAGTTCGAGCACGGTGTTGCGTCCGGGCCGGATGTCGGCGGGGGTCGTTCGGGCTGGATCGGCTCGGTCAATCGAAGTGCTCAACTTAGCACGGTTCCTGGGCGTGGCTGCACGGCTCTGCGGCGCGGCGCGCGAGTGTCCAGCGTATGCTCACCCTTCTGATACCCTTCGTCCATGGCCACTTCCGCGATCACCGAGCCGACTGCTGCTGCCCCGACCCCGTCCGCCCTGCCCGCCTCGCCCGCCGCTTCGCGCGCGGCTCTGCGCGCCCACTACGACGCCGTGCGCGGCTGGACGACGCGGCTCGCCGCGCCGCTCGAATCCGCCGCGTTTCGCATCCAATCGATGCCCGACGTCAGCCCGCCGTGGTGGAATCTCGGCCACACGACGTGGTTTTTCTGCCGCAACGTCCTCGAGCCCTACACCGGCGACGACGCGCTGCCGCCGGGCTTCGACTTCGTCCTCAACTCGTATTACGAATCGCTCGGCCCGCGCCTCGCGCGCGACCACCGCGGCCTGGTCACGCAGCCGACGACCGACGCGATCCGCGCGCTGCGCACGGACGTCGACCGGCGCGTGCACGCGCTGATCGACACCGTCGACGACGCGCGCTTCCCCGCCGTCGCCGAGCGGATCGCGATCGGCCTGCAACACGAGCAGCAGCATCAGGAGCTGCTCGTCACCGAGATCAAGCACATCCTCGGCAGCAACCCGCGCGAGCTGCGCCGGCCGTACCATGCGCTCGACGACGCGAGCGCGGCACCGACCGGCGAGAACGCCGGCGCGTTCGTGCCCTTCGAGGCCGGCGTCCACACCATCGGCCACCAGGGCGACGCCTGGGCCTGGGACAACGAATACGGCGCGCACCGCGCCTATCTCGAGCCCTACGCGCTCTTCGATCGGCTGGTGACCAACGCTGAATACAGCGCGTTCATCGAGGACGGCGGCTACGCCGATCCACTCCTGTGGCTGTCGAACGGCTGGGCGACCGTCAAAACCCAGGACTGGCAGGCGCCGCTCTACTGGCGCCGCGACGAGGACGGCCGCTGGTGGCAGTGGACACTGCACGGCGACGTCCGGGTCGCATCCGACGAGCCGGTCGCCCACGTCAGCTTCTACGAGGCCGACGCCTACGTCCGCTGGCGCGCGGCGAACGACGCCGACTGGCGCCATGCGCGACTGCCGACCGAGCGCGAGTGGGAGCACGGCGCGCGCACCGCCGGCTTCGCGCCCGCGCGCGGCACCTTCCTCGACGACGGTCGGCTGCATCCGCGCCCGGCGTTGCCGCCGGCAGAGACCGGGCGGCTGCGCCAGTGCGCCGGCGAGCTGTGGGCCTGGACGACCAGCCACTACGAGCCCTATCCACGCTACCGCCCGTTCGACGGCGCGCTGATGGAGTACAACGGCAAGTTCATGGACAACCAGCGCGTTCTGCGCGGCGGCTCGTGCGCCACGCCGCGCAATCACATCCGCGTCAGCTACCGCAACTTCTGGCCGGCCGACACGCGCTTCCAGTTCACGGGCATCCGCGCCGCGCGCGATCTCGACTGATCCGTCGCGCCGACGCTTGAACGCGCTTCCTTCTCCGTCCGCACCGTCGCCAGCCGCGCTGGTGCTCGTGGCGCACGCCGTCAGCACGCTGTTCATGACCGGCGCGATCTGGATCGTCCAGATCGTCCACTATCCGCTGTTCCGCTACGCGGACCCGGCGCGCTACGCGAACTTCCAGGCGGCGCACGTCGCGCGCATTTCACCGGTCGTGATGCCGGCGATGCTGCTCGAACTCGCGACCGCCATCCTCTTGCTCCTCCCCATCCTGCGCCTGCCCAGCGTGCGTGCGACGACGGCCTGGATGGGCATGGCGCTTTTGCTGGGCATTTGGCTTTCGACCTTCGCCCTACAGGTGCCGGATCACGCGCGATTGGCCGCGCAATTCGACGCGGCCGCCCATGCGCGTCTGGTGCTCGGCAATTGGCTGCGCACGGTCGGATGGACGCTGCGCAGTGCTTTGGTCGGTACTTGGCTGCTCGGCGCGCTGCGCGCTGCAGCCGATAAGTAACCGACCGTACGGTAGGCTAACTCGCTCTCCGATCAGCAGTTCGTCCTTTCCCGTTCTTCCCAACCCATCATCGTTTTCGTAAGGTTGGCAGCGCATTCTTTGCCTAGAACGCTCCACGCAGGTTTGTTGCACTTTCGCTTCGCGCTGCGGCGATTTCCTACCTTTTTGCTTTCGGAGGTCTTCCACCTTGTCTCATGCACCCACCGAGTCATTCTCCACCCGACTAGAGCTCATGCATTCACTTCGTATTCGCGGTGCGCTGCGCATCGCATTCTTCGCGCTGTGCGCTTTGCTGCTGCTGGGCGGCACGGCACAGGCCCAGCAGATCATCATCGACGACTTCGGCGGCACGGCGCAGAGCGTCACCGCCACCGGCGTCGGCAACACCGATAGCGACAGCGCCGTCGACGGCGCGGTGCTCGGCGGTGAGCGCGATCTGCTCACCACCGTCGCCGGCGGCGGCGGCAGCATCGTCGTCGACGTCAACTCCGTCGGCGATCCGGGCGTCCTGACCCACGCCCAGGGTTCCGGCGTCACCGGCACCACGCTGGTGGTCTGGGACGGCGCGGACGGCGATCCGCTGGCCCTCGACGCCACGGGCCTCGGCGGCCTCGACCTCACCTCGGGCGGCCTGGCCAACGCCTTCCAGCTCGACATCGCCTCTGACGATCTGCCGATCGACATCGTGCTGCGGGTCTACACCGACGCCGGCAACGTGTCGGAGCGCACGGTCTCGCTGCCCGGCCTGATCGGCATCGGCCCCAATCCGCCCGCCTCCTACGTCATTCCCTTCAGTGCCTTTGCCGCCACGGTCGGCGCGGGCGCAGACTTCAGCAGCGTCGGCGCGATCGAGGCGCTGATCGACGGCAGCATCTTCTCCGACGTCGACCTGCGCGTCGATCTGCTCGCGACCACAGCCACGCTCGACGCCGACAAGGCCGACGCGCTGCTCCTCGACGGCAACATGGACGGCATCGTCAACCCGGGCGACACCGTGCGCTACACCGTGACGCTCGAGAACGTCGACGACACGGCCGACTTCGACGTCACCGGCGTCGTCTACGACAGCAGCGTCGATCCCAGCACCGCGCTGGTGGTCGGCTCGGTCACGACCACCCAGGGCACCGTCACCACCGGCAATACCGCCGGCGACACCGCGGTCTCGGTCGACGTCGGCACCGTGCCGGACGGCGCCACCGTCACGATCACCTACGACGTCATCGTCGCCGATCCGCTCGCCGCCGGCATCACCAGCATCACCTGTCAGGGCCTGGTCGGCAGCGACGAGCTGATCGACGTGCCGACCAACGATCCCGACACCATGCCCGACGACGACACGACGACCACGCCGGTCGCGGGTGCGCCGCTGATCGACGCCACCAAGGCCGACGCGCTGCTCGTCGACGGCAACATGGACGGCACGGTCAACCCCGGCGACACGGTGCGCGACACGGTGGTCGTCACCAACAGCGGCAACCAGGACGCAACGTTCGCCGACTTCGACACCGCGCTCGATCCCGAGACCACGCTGGTCGTCGGCTCGGTCACGACCACCCAGGGCACGGTCAACGTCGGCAACACCGCCGGCGACACCGCGGTCGACGTCAGCCTGGGCGCGCTCCCGGGCGGCGGCGGCAGCGCCACGATCACGTTCGACGTGACGGTCAACGACCCGGTCACGCCGGGCACCACCGAGATCATCTGCCAGGGCGAGGTCGTGGGCGCCGACTTCCCCGACACGCCCACCGACGATCCGGGTACGCCCGCCGACGACGATCCGACGATCACGCCGGTCGGCGTGCCCGACGTCGCGGCCACCAAGGTCGACACCCTGATCGTCGACGGCAACATGAACGGCCTGGTCAACGGCGGCGACACCGTGCGCTACACGGTCGAGCTGACCAACAGCGGCAGCGCCGGCGCGACGGGCGTGATCTTCACCTCGCCGGTCGACGCCAACTCCACGCTGGTCGTCGGCTCGGTCACGACCACCCAGGGTACCGTCACCACCGGCAACACCGGCGGCGACACCTCGGTCGCCGTCGACGTCGGCACGATCGCCGGCAGCGGCGGCACGGTGACGATCACCTTCGACGTCACCGTCGTGCCGGTGATCCCGCCGGGCGTGACCGAGATCGTCTGCCAGGGCCTGGTGACCGGCCCCGACATTCCCGACACGCCGACCGACGATCCGGGAACGCCGGCGGACGACGACCCGACCGACACGCCGCTCGCGCCGGAGGCCGACGTCAGCGCCACCAAGGCCGACATCTTCGTCGTCGACGGCAACGGCAACGGCATCGCCAACCCGAACGACACGCTGCGCTACACCGTCGTCCTGACCAACGACGGCGACCTCGGCGCCACCGGCACGGTCTTCACCTCGCCGGTCGACGCCAACACCACGCTGGTCGTCGGCTCGGTCACGACCAGCCAGGGCACCGTCACCACCGGCAACACCGGTGGCGACACCTCGGTCGCGGTCGACGTCGGCCTGCTCGACGGCAACGGCGCCGCGGTGACGATCACCTTCGACGTCACGATCAACGATCCGCTGCCCCCGGGCACGACCTCGATCGCCTGTCAGGGCCTGGTCACGAGTCCGGAGATTCCGGACACGCCGACCGACGATCCCGACAGCGTGCCGGTCGACGATCCGACGATCACGCCGGCCGGCTCCGGCCCGCTGGTCGACGCGATCAAGGCCGACGCGGTCGTGGGCGACGGCGACGGTGACGGCCTGGCCGACGCCGGCGACACGATCGCCTACACGGTGACGATCACCAACAGCGGCGACGGCGACGCCACCGGCGCCACCTTCACGTCACCGATCGATCCGAACACGATGCTCGTGGTCGGCTCGGTCACGACCAGCCAGGGCATCGTCACCACCGGCAACACCGCCGGCGACATCTCGGTCGCGGTCGACATCGGCACGCTCGCCGGCAGCGGCGGCACGGTGACGATCACCTACTCGGCGATCGTCGTCGATCCGCTGCCCGCGGGTCCGCCGCCGATCGCCTGTCAGGGCACGGTCACCAGCGGCGATCTGCCGAGCGACGTGCCGACCGACGATCCCGACAGCCCGGCCGACGACGATCCGACGATTACCCCGACCGACATCGATCCGATGCTCAGCGCGGCCAAGCTGGCCGCACTCACGGGCGACAACGACGGCGACGGCGAGGTCTCGCCGGGCGACGTGCTCAGCTACACGATCACCATCGCCAACGGCACCGCCGCCGACGCGACGGCGGTCATGTTCGCCGACACGCCGGATGCCAACACCACGCTCGTGGTCGGCTCGGTCGTCACCACCCAGGGCACGGTCACCAGCGGCAACACCGCCGGTGACGCGACCGTCGCGGTGGACATCGGCACGATCGTCGGCGGCGCCGCGGTGACCATCGACTTCGACGTGATGGTCAACGATCCGCTGCCCGCCGGCACGACGTCGATTGTCAACCAGGGCCTGGTCACCTCGCCCGACACGCCGGACATCCCGACCGACGATCCCAGCGATCCGACGCCAGACGATCCGACCGACACGCCGGTGGGTCCGCCGATCTTCCCGATTCCGACGCTGGGTGAGTGGGGCCTGCTCCTGCTCGCGCTGCTGATCGGCCTGATCGGCATCCGCCAGATGCGCGCCACCGCCTGACCAGGGCACGCGCGTCATCAAAAGGCCGGCGTCCTTCGCGGACGCCGGCCTTTGTTGTTTTCGCGCTGTTCTTGCGCCTTGCGTTGACGCGCCGTCGCGCGCTCAGGCGAGATCGTGGGGCATCTCGGGTTCGATGCGGCAGAGCGCGTCGAACGTCGCGCCGCGGCCGTCCGCGGGCCGGTGCGCGCGCAGCGCGGCGAGGGCAGTGCGGTCGATCTCGATCAGGGCGCGGCGCGCCGTCGCGCCGACGACGACCACGCCGGGCACAGCGTCAAGCGCGTCGGCCAAATTCGCGAGCCGCCGGCCGCGCCGCAGGGCGACGACGTAGCGGCGGCGTCCGGTCATCGCGCGCGCCGCGCTAGGCCGCGCGCGGCAGGCCGCAGCCGACGAAGAACGGCCAAGTGCCGATCGGCAGGGTCGCGGCGCGCAGAATCGCCTCGGCGCGGTCGGCGCGATGGCGGCCGCGCGACAGCTTGCGGTAGTCGCCATCGGCGGCCAGCCGCGTCGCCAGCGCGCCGCAGGTCATCGGCGTCGCCATCGAGGTGCCGCTGCGCGCGGCGAACGATTCCTTGCGGTCGTCGACGTCGGGCACGGTCGAGACGATGCCGACGCCCGGCGCGGCCACGGCGACGGCGCTGCCCCACGACGGCCAGCCGCCGTAATTGCTGAAGCGCGCCAGGAACCAGCCGCCGACGCCGTAGCGGTCGAGAAAGCGCGGGTGGTTGTCAGCCGAGAGCGCGTCCGCCGGAATCTGCCCGAGCTGCCCGAGGGCCGCCACCGCCGGCGCCTCGGGAAACGCGGCGGGAAACGCGGGCGACGCGACGCCGGCGTTGCCCGCGGCCGCGATCGGCAGCGTGCCCTGATCGCGCGCGTCGATCAGCGCGTCGCGCAGGATCTCCGACGGCAGATCGCTGGCCAGGCTGAGGTTGATCAGGTCGACGCGGGCATCCTGCGCCAGGTAGTC
>JBCCOR010000233.1:0-7441 GCA_039025295.1 Acidobacteriota bacterium | reverse complement strand
CCGTCGACGCGCACGATCCCGCGCGCGCTGCTCAGCCAGGCAACGCCCCGGTCGTCGAAATGCAGGGAGCAGAGGTTGGTGTCGGGCAGGCCCTGCTCGAGCGTCACGGCGTGCAGATGAAAGCCTTGATGGCCGGCGGCGTGGCCGATGACGCCCTCGCCCGCGTCCTCGTGAATGCGCACCAGGCCGCCGCCGCGGCCGACCACCCAGATGTCGTCGCTGGCGCCCACGCTCAGCGCCCAGATGTTGTCGCTGAGCAGACCTTCGGCGGTGGTGTAGGTGATGACGTCCGGCGCGCCGTCCGCGAGCGGTCGATCGATGCGCGCGAGTCCGAGGGTGGTGCCGATCCACAGGCGCCCACGCGGATCGATCAGCAGCGAGCGCACCTGGTTGCCGGGCAGGCCGTCGTCCGCGTCGTAGCGATGGGTGATGCGCCCGTCGGCCAGCCGCGCCACGCCCGCGTCGGTCGCCAGCCACAGGCTGCCGTCGGGTCGGGGCAGCAGGAAGTAGACGGTCGATGACGGCAGGCCGTCGGCGACGGTGAAGGCGGGCTCCGGGCGCTCGTCGATGCGCTGCACGCCGGTGCGGGTGGCGATCCACAGCGCGCCGTCGCCGCCGCGCACGGCGTGCCAGATCATCGGATCGACCAGGCCGTCGTCGCGGCCGAGCCGACGGCGGACGCCGTGGTCGTCGTCGAGCTCGATCAGGCCGTCGAAGGTCGAGACCCAGCGGCGGCCGCGGCTGTCCTGCACGAACGCGGTCGTGAGACCGTCGAGATGGGTGGTGAAGGGGCTGATCTTGAGCTGATCGAGACCGCTGCCCGTGCCGATCCACACGTGATCCTGGGTGTCGACGAAGACCGCGCGGATGATGTTGTCGCTCAGCCCAGCGTCGTGCTGGAAGGCGGTAAATTCACCATCGTGATAACGAAAGGCGCCACCGCCGTAGGAGCCGATCCAGAGCGCATCGTGGCGATCGATGGCGAGTGAGAAGAGGATCGGATGGGCCAGGCCGTCGGCTTCGTCGTAGACCGTCAGCGCGATTGCGTCGTCGTCGGTGGCGGGCAGCGCGTCGAGGCGCGCCAGGCCGCGCGTGGTCGCCATCCACAGGCGCCCGCGGCGGTCGGTGAGCAGATCGTAGACGGTGTCGGCGGGCAAACCGCGCGCGCGATCGAGCACGCGGTGTATGATGCCGTCGTGCAGCCGCGCGAGGCCGCCGCTGAGCGTGCCGATCCACAGGCCGTCGTCGTTGTGGTGCAGGGCGAACACGCTCAGATCCGGCAGGCCATCGTCGCGATCGAAGACTGTGATGACCCCGTCGCGCCAGTGCGCCAGCCCGCCGCCGTAGGTGCCGATCCACAGGCCGCCCGCGGGATCGGCCTCGAGGCTCATGATCCGCGGATGGGGCAGGCCGTCGCGCACGGTGACGCGGCTGAAGCGGCCGTCGTCGTGGCGCAGCAGGCCGCCACCGTCGGTGCCGAGCCATAGGGCACCGTCGCGATCGACGGCCAGCGCCTGCACGAAACCGTGGGTCAGGGCGGGCGTGTTGCTGGGATCGAACGACTGGAAGCGGACGCCGTCAAAGCGCGCCAGGCCCGACGCCGTGCCCAGCCAGATATAGCCGTCGGGGGTCTCGGCGATGCTGCTGATCGTGCTCTGCGGTAGGCCGTCGCGCTCGTTCCACGACGCGTGGGCGCGGTCGCGGATCGGTGGATTGGCCTGCGCGACGAGCGGCGTGTGCGCGATGCTGAGCAGCATGCCCAGCGCGCATGCCCAGCGCAGACCGCGCAGCAAGGCGGCCTGCGCGGTGTGACGAATCTGCGGGCGAGCGTCGACGGGCAGCATGACTGTGCAAGACGCTATCGTATTCGTCGATCTGGGGTTGCGCGTATCGATCGAGTGTCTACAGCGCGCGTCGGTGACGCGCCGGGAAGGGCGAAGGTGAAGGTAACGCGCGGGCTCTGTCGGCCGAGGGGATCGTCTTCGATCTCGCCGCGCAGCCAGCCGCCGTGGGCTTCGATGGCGCGGCGGACGACCGCCAGCCGGATGCTGCTGCGGCTGTTGTTGCGCACGCCGATCGTGCGGTCGGGATCGAGGACCGGCAGCAGCTGTTCGGGCGTGAGCGTGACGCCGCGCATCTCGAGCACACACACCACCCACGTGCCGTCGTCGAGGGCGATGTCGTGGTCGTAGAAGCGACCGCGATCGCGCTGCGCGTCCGCCGGGCGGATGGTCGCGACGAGGCACGGACCCGAATCGCGGTGCGCGTGGTCGGACGCGCTGTCGTTGCTGCCGCCGTCGGACGCGCTGAGCGCCGCGGTGACGTCGCTGATGTCGACGACGCCGGTTTCGCGCTGGTCGAACGCGCGCCCGATCAGCGTCTGGAGCGCGCTCTGCAGGCGGTTCAGATCGCCCACCACTGGCGGGCACGGGCCTTCGATGCGCACCAGGCCCTGCTCGACGGCCTCGTCGCCGAGCACGTCGCGCGCGCTCTGGGCGATCAGGGCGTCGAGCTCGATGCGCTGCGGCGCATCGACGCGGCTGCTGGCATGGGTCAGGGTCATCAGCGCCTCGAGGCGCATGTCGAGTACGCGCGCCGACTGGCGGCACTGCTCCGCGAGATGGGACGCTTCGGGCGGCGCGCCGTCACCGCTGCCCAGATGCTGGCGCAGGCGACTGAGCGAGCCGTGGATCGTGGTCAGCGGACTGCGCAGATCGTGTGCGACGATGCGCTGCATGCGTGCCAGCTCGCCGTCGCTGCGCTGCCGCTGCAGGGCGTGATGGGCGGCATCGGCCTGGGCGCGCTGGAGCTGGGCCGCGTGCCGCTTGCGGTAGGCGAGATGGTAGAGCAGGATGCCGCTGCCCATGATCAGCAGCACGGCCAGGGTGAGCGCGAGGGGCGAGCGGTGCAGAGTGGTGCGAACGGTGAGCGACAGCGCGATCGGCGGCGTCCAGCCGCGGCGACCGTCGTAGACGCTGAGCTCGAAGCGGTAGTCGCCGCCGGGCAGATTGGTGTAGAACGCCTGTCGCCGTTTGCCGACCTCCTGCCAGTCGTGATCGAAGTCGACCAGGCGGTAGCGGAAGCGCAGTCGGTGGGGCGTCAGGCTGCCGAGCGCCGTGTAGCCGATCTGCAGCGTGCGATGGTCGCTTGCCAGCGCGATCGTGCCGGCGTCGAGCGGCTGCGCGGCGCCGTCGACGATGACGGTTTCGAACAGGGGTCGGGTGATCGCACTGTTGCGTTCGAGCAGGCTGGGCGAGAGCGCGACGATGCCGCCGAAGCTCGGAAACCACAGGCGGCCGTCGTCGCTGCGCGGCATCGATTGGCCGACGCTGGCGCACATCGTGTTGTTGAGCCCGTCGGCGGTGTCGTAGAGGTTGCCTTCGAGCGCCGGCTGGCGCCCGTCGGCAACCGCGATCAGCGCGCTCTCGTCGAGGCGCAGGATGCCGCGGGTGGTGCCCGTCCAGACGCTGCCGCGGCCGTCGAAGTACAGGTTGCAGACGTTGTCGTCGAGCAGGCCGCGGCGGCTGTCGACGATGTCGAGCGCCTGGGCGAACGGCGTGCCGCTGGCCAGCTTCTGAGGCTGCAGCCGCGCCAGGCCGCCGCCGCGCGTGCCCAGCCACAGATCGCCCGACGGATGCTCGACGATCGACCAGATGTTCAGGCTGGGCAGGCCGTCGTCCCGGGTGTAGCGGTCGATCGCGAGCGGCGACGGCGCCTGCGGGTCGACCACCCGGCTCAGGCCGCCGGTGGTGCCGATCCACAGCGTGCCGCGTCGATCGATGTAGATCGAGCGGATCTGGTTGCTCACCAGGCCGTCGTCGACGTCGATGACGCGCGTGATGCGATCGTCGATGAACCGTGCCACGCCGGAGTTGGTGCCGATCCAGAGGCCGCCGGCCGGATCCGCGAAGAGCACGTAGGTGGTATTCGACGGCAGGCCGTCGGCGGTCGACAGCGTTCGATCGGGGCCCGACGTGATCCGCTGCGCGCCGCGGTTGGTGCCGATCCACAGATCGCCGCTGCGGTCGCGCACCGCGTGCCAGATGCGGTTGTCCACCAGGCCGTCGTCGCGGGTCAGGTGGCGTGCGGTGCGGTCGTTTGCGTCCAGTTCGAACAAGCCGTTGAAGGTCGACACCCAGCGCCGACCGCGGCCGTCTTGCACGAACGCGGACGAGGTGGTGTTGAGATGCTGCGTGAGCGCGCTGAACGCCAGGCGGTTGAGCCCGCGTCCGGTGCCGATCCACATCGGGCCGAGGGCGTCCTGGTAGAGCGAACGCACGATCGTGTCGCTCAGGCCGTCGGCCGCGTTGAACGTTTCGAAGCGGCCGTTTTCCCGCAGGCGGCTGACGCCGCCGCCGTACGTACCGGCCCACAGCTGGCCGGTCCGGTCGATCGTCAGCGTGAACGTGGCGCTGCGCCCCAGGCCGTCGTCGCGGGTGAACGTACGGCGATGCGTGCGCGCGGCGTCGAAGACCGCGATGCCCCGCAGTGTGCCGACCCACAGCCGATCGTCGGCGGTGGTGAGGATGCTGTACACAGTCGGCGACGGCAGGCCGCTGCGCTCGTCGAGCACGCGCGCGACGCGGCCATTCTGCAGCAGGCTCACCCCGCCGCTCTGGGTGCCGATCCACAGGCCTTCGTCGGTTTCGTGCAGCGCCCAGACGCTGAGATCCGGCAGGCCGGCTTCGCGGCCGTAGACGGTGAACGTGCCGTTGCGCCAATGCGCCACGCCGCCGCCGTAGGTGCCGATCCACAGGCCGCCGTCCTGGGCCGCTGCGAGGCTGAGCACCCGCATGTGGGGCAGGCCGTCGTCGACCGCGTAGCGGGTGAAGCGACCGTCCTGGTAGCGCACGAGCCCGCCGCCGTCGGTGCCGATCCACAGCGTGCCGTCGTCCGACGCGGTGTGCAGGGCGCGGATGTAGGGATGGTCGATCGCGTCGGTGTTGCGTCGGTCGAACACCTCGAACTGGACGCCGTCGAAGCGCACCAGGCCGGCGGCCGTGCCCAGCCACAGATAGCCGTCGGGGGTTTGCGCGATCGCGTTGACGGCGTCCTGCGGTAGGCCGTCCTGCTGGGTCCACATCGTGTGGGCGTGCAGATCGATCGCCAGATCGGGGGCGACGGCGCCGAGCGGCCCGCCGCGCAGCAGCACCGCCATCAGCAGCGCGAGCAGCGCGCGTGCGCGCCAGGGCGCGGCGTGGCGCGCACGGGTGGGCCGATGAACGGTGGCAACGGCGATCGGCGGCGAGGGCGCGAGCGCCGGGCAAGGCGCGGGGCTGAGCATAGATGCGGATCGACGACCGAGAGTCACGGAGACTGCCGACGCGGCCCGAGGCCCATCGACCGATTCCTCATGGATAGGGCAAAAACCATTCGCAGAATGCCATGGGCAGATATCTGACGGCATTACGCAGCGCCAGATGCGCTCAATCGTCCTCGTCGACGTCGCGCACCTCGATCACCATCGGGCAGTGGTCCGACAGCGTGCGATAGGCGGCGGGTGCCGGCGCGTCGAACGGCTGGCAGTCGCGCACGGCGCACAGGCCGGTCATGCGCGTCGCGGTCGCCGCCTCGCGCATGCCGCGCGTGGCCACCACGTGATCGAGGTTGCTGGGCCGGTAGCGGTCGCCGTCGGGCGACCAGTACATCGAGCAGGTGTCGCCGGTGGGCACGATGGCGAACGACGGCGCCAGATCGCGGGTCATGAGAGCGATTTCCTCGGGACCGGTGACTTCCGGATGCGCCGTCGTCGCTGAATCTTCGGGATCGGCCTCAACCGCGTTCATGCCCATGGTGTTGAAGTCGCCGACCACCACCACGTCGGCGTCGCGCGCGACCATGCGCCGTCCGTCGAGCATCAGCCGGGCGATTTCGCCGGTCGCCGCGCGCCGGTTGCGGTAGTCCTTGAGCCCACGCCCGGAGTCGAAATGCACCGACAGCAGATGCAGGTCGACGCCGTTGCGGGTGCGGCTTTGGACGTGGGCATAGCGCCCGGGGCGCAGGTTGCCGGCGCAGGCGTCGCCCGCGCGGATGCTGCGGCCGGCGCCGTCGCGCACGGCGGCGCCGTTGAGCTGGCCGATGTCCTGTCCGTTCGACAGCGCGACGCGCTCGGCGTCCCACAGGAAGCCGGTGTGCAGGGCATCGGGCGGTCCGCAGCGCTGCAGATCGACCCGCCACTGACCGCCGGTGCGCCGGGTGAGGTCGGCGCGCAGGCGCCGCATCGCCCGGCGCGCCTCCGGCGTGTCGATGATTTCCTGCAGCGCCAGGACGTCAACGTCCATCCAGGTGATCACGCAGCCCAGCCAGTCGAGATCGGTGGGCGCGACCGGGCAGTCGTCGGCGTCGCGGCAGCCGCGGGGAAACCAGCGGATGTTCCAGTTGCCGATGGCGAGCGCGTCGCCGTCGAGCGTGCGCGACAGGCGCGCGCCGTCGGCGACTGCGGCTTCACAGGCTTCGGGCGACGACCAGACGTCGGCTTCGCGCGCGTCGGCGGATGCGGGCGAGGCGGGCAGCCAGAGAAAGGGGAGCACGAGGAGCGTCAAGAGCAGGCGGGGCATGGCAAGCCTTAGAGCGATGGTGACAGTCGACGGCGGTGGCACAAACGCTGCTGATCATGGCACGACTCGGCGGCAGCGTTCGATCTTTCGAGCGCGCGGCGGCGTTGCTAGGCTCATCGGGTCCCATACCCGACATCCGCCAACCCAACGTCCGAGAGGATTCCCGTGCGCACGCATCGACCCCGCAACTGCTTCCTGCTGCTCGCTCTCGCTCTTGCTCTCGCTACCTTCGTTCTGACCGCGCCGGTGCAGGGCGACGACAGCAATCCGTGGGATGAATACCTCACCTGCAACGAAGACTGCGGCGACGCCAAGGGCCGGCGCAATCAGCGCATTGGCGCGCGCATGAGCGCGCAGGAAGCCTCCGAGGCCCAGCGCAAGACCGACTACCGCGACTGCCAGAACGAATACGACCAGCGCGGCGCCGCCCACAACCGCCAGTACAACGTGTGGCACGGCGACTGCGCGGCCAAGCCGGCCGCGCAGCAGGCCACCTGCGACACGAAGAACAGACAGATCTGGCTCGGCCTGCAGTTCAACAACTCCACGCAGTGGATGATGTGCCAGGGCGACGCCGACCACGCCCACGACGTCCGCCTCGGCGAGATCGACAGTGACTACAGCGACGTTTCCGGCATGACCTTCGAGGATTCGGAAGATCTCTACGGCGCATGCCGGCAGGACTGCCAGCAGTACAAGCCCGCGCCCAAGCCCGACGGCGGCAGCGGCGACGCGGGCATGACGCTCGAGCCGTGTCCGCCCGGCACCCAGCCCAATCCGCTCGGCCTGTGCCAGACCGCGCTGCTCGACGGCGAGCCCGAGCTCGAACCCGGCGACGACGGCTGCGGCCCGGGCGTGAAGCCGTCCGGGCAGTCGCGGCCGTT
>JBCCOR010000232.1:0-7480 GCA_039025295.1 Acidobacteriota bacterium | reverse complement strand
CCGCCATCGACGCCATCGAGCGGCGCACCGCCGCCTCCGGATCGTTCTCCCGCAGCGCCCGGGCGGCGGCGAAGTCGAGGCCGTGGGGACAGTAGCCGTGGAGGGCGTCGTGGGCCGAGGTCTGGTCGGTCAGGACGTCGGGCACCAGCTGCCGCTCGAGCAGGTGGTGCAGCAGGTCGACGGCGTTCGCCTCGACCCCGATCGACAGCGCGCGGCCGGCGTCCCGGGCCTCGAGGGCGCGGTCGGTGGCGACCCGTAGATCGCTCTCCGCCCGGTCGAGGTAGCGGGTCTCGAGCCGCCGCTCGATGCGGCTGCGGTCGACCTCCGCGACCAGCGCCACGCCGCCGTTCATGGTCACCGCCAGGGGCTGCGCGCCGCCCATGCCGCCGAGGCCGGCGGTCACCGTCAGCGTGCCCCGCAGGTCGCCGCCGAAATGCTGGCGGGCGCACTCCGCGAGGGTCTCGTAGGTGCCCTGGAGGATGCCCTGGGTGCCGATGTAGATCCACGAGCCGGCGGTCATCTGGCCGTACATCGTCAGGCCGCGCGCCTCGAGTCGGCGGAATTCGTCGGCGGTGGCCCACGCCGGCACCAGCAGGCTGTTGGCGATCAGCACCCGCGGCGCGTCGGGATGGCTCGGGAACACCGCCACCGGCTTGCCCGACTGCACCACCATCGTCTCGCGATCGCTCAGGCGTTCGAGGGTCGCGACCAGCGCGTCGAAAGCTTCCCAGCTGCGCGCCGCACGCCCCGTGCCGCCGTAGACCACCAGCCGCTCGGGGGCCTCGGCGACGTCCGGGTCGAGGTTGTTCATCAGCATGCGCAGCGCGGCCTCCTGCTGCCAGCCGCGGCAGCGCAGGGTCGTGCCGCGCGGCGCGCGCACGACGCGCGGCGCAGCCTCGGCGGCGGACACGGGCGCGGAATCAGAGACGGTGGTCGACGGCATCGGTGTTCTCCTCGGGGTCAGAAGGCAGCGGTGGGACGGATCAACGCGCGCTGCGGCGCAGGGCGGCGCGGCTCACGATCGTCTGCTCTCGTCCAGCTGCAGTCGCTTGATTTTCATCGCCAGGCCGTTGCGCGACAGGCCGAGCAGGCGGGCGGCGGCCGATTTGTTGTCGCTGCTGCGGCGCAGCGCCTCGCGGATGGCGGCGCGCTCGGTGATCGTCACCAGCCGCGCCAGATCGAGATCGGAGCTGTGCTCCGGGCGGGTGCCGCGCAGCTCGGCCATGCGCACCGCCTCGGGCAGCAGCGATTCGCCGATCGGCTGGCCGGGCGGGCACAGAAACACCATCTGGCGCACGATCGCCTCGAGCTCGATCAGGTTGCCGGGATAGTCGTAGATGGTCAGCGCCTCGAGCGCCTTGACCGTGATGCCCTGGACGCGCACGCCGCGCTCGTGGCACGAGCGGTTGACGCTGGTTTGGATCAGGAGCGGCAGATCCTCGCGGCGGCTGCGCAGCGGCGGCACGTCGAGGGCGACCTGGCTGAGGCGGTAGGCGAGATCGAGGCGCATCCGATCGCGCGCGGCGAGCTCCTCGAGCGCATCGTCGGCGGCGACGATCAGCTGCACGTCGGCCGCGTGCGACGCCAGGCTGCCGGCGGGCTCGACCTGGCCGGTGCGCAGGAAGCGCACCAGGCGATCCTGAAGCGGCATTGGCAGCTCGTCGACGTGGTCGAGATAGAGCACGCCCGCGTCGGCCTCGCGCAGCTTGCCGTCGCGCACCACCGTCCCCTGACGGCCGGCGATCTCGGCGCCGAAGAGCTCGGCCTCGAGCCTCTCCGGCGGCACGCCGCGGCACGAGGCGACCACGAACGGCCCTTCGCGACGCGCACCCGAGAGGTGCAGCGAGCGCGCCAGCAGCTCCTTCGGCATGCCGGCCTCGCCGCGCAGCAGCACCGTCCCGCGCGCCGGCACCGCCGCGCGCAGATGCGCCAGCAGGCGGCGCGTCGCCGGCGCCTCGCCGACCACCAGGCCCGGCGCCAGCACCAGCTCGGGCTGCGCCGTGCGGCCGAGCAGGATCGGCTCGTAGCGGCCGACGTGGTGCACCAGGCCGAGCACGATCAGATCGGCGAGCGTGCGCAGGCCGTCCATCGGCGACCAGGCGTCGGGCCGGAAGCGCGGCAGCGCGGCGACGAAGAGATGCGGCCGGTCGACCACGCGGAAGGGCCGCACCACCAGCCACGCCGGGCCGTCGTCGAGCGCGCCGTCGAGGGCCAGGCCCTGGCCCGCCGCCGCGGCCTCGCGCCGCAGGCCGTCGTCAGCCTGAGCGGCGAGCATCTCGCCGCAGGCCAGCCAGCGGCCATCGGTGGTGACCACGAAGCGCACCTCGCGCTGCTTGAGATCGCCCTGAAAGAGAAAGATCACGCCGCCGCCGAGCTCGCGCAGCAGATCCGTCACCAGCGATTCGAGCGACGTGTGGCTGGTGGCGTCGGAGAGCACCCAGCGCGACAGCTGCGCCAGATGCGCCAAGAGGCCCGCCGGCGTCAGCGTCGGCGCCTCGGGCGCCGGCGCCACCGGCGCCACCGCTTGGTCTTCGAGCAAGAGCGCGATCGAACCCAGGCGGATCTCGTCGAGCACCTGCAGATCGGCCGCGCCGCGCACGCGATCACCGTTGACCATCACCCCGCGGCGGCTGCCGAGATCCTCGATGCGCAGGCCGTCTTCGTCGGCGTGCAGCCGGGCGTGCTGATCACCGACGCCGGCGTAGGGCAGGCGGATGTCGCACGCCGGATCGCTGCCGAGGACCATGACGCTGCGATCGACGACAAACCGGCGGACGCCGTTGGGCGCGTAGGCGACGAGGCGATGCATGACGCTTCGCAGTCTATCCCGCGCGGGCGGTCTGCTACGCTCCCGCCATGGAGACCCACGCCCCGCCGACGCCGGCCCGCGACGCCGGCGCGACCGCCGACGACCTGCCCCGCTTCCTCCGCGCCTGCCGCGGCCTGCCGACCGATCGGCCGCCCGTGTGGGTGATGCGCCAGGCGGGTCGCTATCTGCCCGAGTACCGCGCGATCCGCGCCGAGCTCGACTTCCTCACCCTCTGCCGCACGCCCGACAAGGTCGCCGAGGTGACCGTGCAGCCGATCGACCGGCTCGGCGTCGACGCCGCGATCCTCTTCGCCGACATCCTGCTCATCCCCGACGCGATGGGGGGCGAGCTGTCGTTCGTCAAGGGCGACGGGCCGAAGTTCGCCCGGCCGGTACGCGACGCCGGCGATCTCAGCGGCCTGCGCACCGTCGACGTCGACCGCGATCTCGGCTACGTCTTCGACGCCGTCGCCGCCTGCCGCGCGGCGCTCGCCGACCGCCGCGGCGACGACGGCCTTCCGATCCCGCTGATCGGCTTCGCCGGCACGCCGTGGACGGTCGCCGCCTACCTGGTCGAGGGCGGCCCGTCGAAGGACTACCGCAATCTGCTCGCCTGGAGCTACCGCGATCCCGCCGGCCTGCACCAGCTGCTCGAGCGCATCGCCGACGTCACGATCGACTACCTCGCCGGCCAGATCGCCGCGGGTGTCCAGGCCGTGCAGCTCTTCGACACCTGGGCCGGCCTGCTCGACGCGTCGCGCTACCGCGATCTGGTCATGCCGTCGATGCGGCGCATCCTCGACAGCCTGCCCGCCGGGCTGCCGCGCATCGTTTTCGCGCGCAACACCGCCCATCTGCTGCCGACGCTGGCGACGCTGCCCGACGACGTCGCGCTCTCGATCGACTGGCGCACGCCGCTCGCCGAGGCGCGCGCCGTGGTCGGCCCGACGCGGGTGCTGCAGGGCAATCTCGATCCGGCCGCGCTGCTCGGCCCGCTCCCGACCATCGAGATCGCGGCCCGCCGACTGGTCGAGGAAGGACGCCAGGGCGTCGCGCCCGGCCGCTCGGCGCACATCGCCAACCTCGGCCACGGCATCCTGCACACGACCCAGCCCGAGCAGGCCGAGGCCTTCGTCGCCGCGATCCGCGCGGCGGCGCGGGTCGACGCCGCGACCTGAGCCGCCGCGATGGACGAGGGCGCCGCGCCTCTCGACGCGCTGGTCGTCGGCGCCGGCCTGAGCGGACTCGCCGCCGCCCGGCGCCTGCGGCGCGACGGCGCGCGCGTGCGGGTTCTCGACGCCAGCGACCGCGTCGGCGGCACGCTCGAAACCGCTAATGTCAACGGCTTCCGCTTCGAGCTCGGTCCGAACACCGTGCAGGATCGCCCGCCGCTGCGCGCACTGCTCGATGACGCCGGCGCGGCCGACCGGCTGCGCGCCGTGCCGGCCGACGTCGGCCGTCGCCGCTATCTCGCCCGCGGCGCGGGCATCGTTGCGCTGCCGTCGAGCCCGCCGGCCGTGCTGCGCGCGACGACCCGCCGCAGCCCCCGCGCTCGACCGGTGATCGGCCCGCGCATGCTGCTGCGCGCGCTGCTCGGCGATCTCTTCCGCGGTCGCGGACCGGCCCCGATCGGTCGCCCCGTCACCGCCGGCCGCTTCGCCCGCCATCGCTTCGGCGACGTCGCCGCAGATCGCCTGCTCGGCACGCTCCTCACCGGCATCTACGCCGGCGACGTCGACGAGCTCGATCTGCGCCTCGCCCTGCCGCGGCTCGCGCCGCTGGTCGACGGCCCGACGCCGAGCCTGCTGATCAACGGGATCCGCGCGCGCCGCGCCGCCCGGCGCGCGGGCCGTGTCGCACCGCAGCCCGCGCTCCTCGGCTTCGAGGATGGCTTCGCCGCGCTCGCCGCGGCCCTCGCCGACGACCTCGACGTGCGCTTCGGCCAGCGCGTCCGCGCGATCCGCTGGCAAGGGGACAGCGGCTTCGCGGTCGACGTCGAGGGCCGACCCGACAGCGACGAACCGAGCGTCGTGCACGCGCGCCGGCTGGTGCTCGCCCTGCCGCTCGACGCTGCGCGCGCGCTCCTGCGCGCCGAGCGCTTCGCCGCCGACGCCCTCGATGACGGAGCCTGCGGCGTCGATCCGCTGGCCGCGCTCGACGCGATCCCGCACGCGCCGGTGGCGGTCGTCGGGCTCGGCTTCCCGCGCCGCGCCGTCGCCCATCCGCTCGACGGCTTCGGCTTCCTCGTGCCGCCCGATCTCGTCGACCGCCCGGACGGCACCCGCTGGGACCGTCGTCCGCTGCTCGGCGCGCTCTTCGTCTCGTCGCTCGTGCCCGACGCCGCGCCATCGGGCGCGGTCGCGCTGACCGTCATGCTCGGCGGCCGTCGCCGGCCCGAGCTGGCCGCGCGCGACGACGCGGCGCTGATCGACCACGCCGTCGCCTCGCTGCGGGTGCGGCTCGGCATCGTCGGCGCACCGATCGCGGCGGTCGTGCGCCGCTGGCAGCCGGGCATTCCGCAGCCGGTCGCGGCCGTGCACGCCGCGCGCGCGGTAGCCGCCCGGCTCGAAACCGCGCGTCCCGGCCTGATCGTCCTCGGCAACTGGCTGCACGGCGTCGGCGTGCCCGACTGTGCGCGCGCCGGCTGGACCCTCGGCGGTCGTCTCGACGACGAACCGTCGCCCTCCGCGCATCCGGCCGGCTCCAGCGGTCGAAACCGCTGACGACATGAACGATTCCGCCGCTGCCGCTGCTTCATCGCCCGACGCCGTCCTCGTCCTCGAGGGCCTGACCAAGCGCTACCGCGAGGGCGGCGGGCGCGTGCGCACCGTGCTCGACGCCGTCGACCTGACCATCGACCGCGGCGCGCAGATCGCGCTGCTCGGGCGCAGCGGCTCGGGCAAATCGACGCTGCTCAATCTGCTCTGCGGCATCGACCAGCCCGACGACGGCCGCGTGCTGCTCGACGGCGTCGACCTGGCCGCGCTCGACGAGCGCGCGCGCACCCTGCTGCGCCGCACGCGCATCGGCTTCATCTTCCAGTTCTTCAACCTCATCCCGACCCTGACCGTGGCCGAGAACCTGCTGCTGCCGCTCGAGCTCGCCGGTCGCACCGACGCCGCGCTGCGCGCGCGCGCCCTCGAGCGTCTGGCCTTCGTCGGCCTCGACGACCGCGCCGGCGACTTCCCCGACGTGCTCTCGGGCGGCGAGCAGCAGCGCGTCGCGATCGCGCGCGCGCTGGCCCACGAGCCCGACGTCCTGCTCGCCGACGAGCCCACCGGCAACCTCGACGCCGACACCGAGGCGCAGGTGCTGACGCTGCTCGGCGAGGCCGTCGCCGCCAGCGGCACGACCCTGATCATGGCCACCCACAGCCGCGAGGTCGCGGCGCGCGTCGCCGACCGCACGCTGATGATGCAGGCCGGCCGCCCGATCGACCAGCCGCTCGCCGGCGCCGCCTGAGCGTGACCGTTCCATCTGTTCCGACGCGCGCGCCCCTGCTCGGCCGCGCCAGCTGGCGGCATCTGCTGCGCCACCGCGGTCAGTTCGCGCTCGCCGTCCTGGGCGTGGCGATGGGCGTTGCGGTCGTGCTCGGCATCGACCTCGCCAACGCCGCCGCCCGCCGCGCCTTCGACCTCAGCGTCGACGCCGTCGCCGGCCGCGCCACCCATCAGCTCACCGGCGGCCCGACCGGCTTCGCCGAAGCGCACTACGCCGACCTGCGCAGAGCCGGCGTGCGCCGCGCCGCGCCGGTGATCGAAGGCTGGGTGCGGCTGCCCGATCATCCCGGCCGCAGCCTGCAGGTGCTCGGCATCGACGCCTTCGCCGAGCCGGCCGTGCGCGGCTTCGTCGCCCGCTTCGACGAGGCGGACACGGCGGCCGGCGACGACCCGACCACCGACGACCCGACCGCCGATCCCGCCGACGCCCAGGCCGATACCGACGGCCTGGCGTCGTTCCTCACCCGCGCCGACACCGCCGTCGCCAGCCGCGCGCTGCTGGTCGCGCTCGGCGCAGGCCGCGGCGACGACGTGCGCGTCTCGGTCGGCGGCCGGGTCACGACCCTGCGCCTGATCGGCCGTCTGGCGCCGGTCGAGGACGAGCGCGCCGGCGACGACGCCCTCGATCAGCTGCTGGTGGTCGACGTCGGCACGGCGCAGCAGCTCTTCGACCGCGTCGGCCGGCTCGACCGCATCGACCTGGTGCTCGACGACGCCGAGCGGGCGATCGTCGACCGGGTCGTGGCCGACACGAACGACCTCACGCTTACGACGCCCGAGAGCCGGCGCGGCACGCTCGCCGAGATGACCCGCGCCTTCCGCCTCAACCTGACCGCGCTCAGCCTGCTCGCGCTCCTGGTCGGCGTCTTCCTGATCTACAACACGATGACCTTCGCCGTCGTCCAGCGGCGCGGCTACTTCGGCATGCTGCGCGCGCTCGGCGTCACCGGCCGCGAGATCCGCGGCCTGGTGCTGCGCGAGGCGCTCCTGCTCGGCGCGATCGGCACCGCGCTCGGCCTCGCGTTCGGTCTCGTGCTGGCGCGCGGCCTGGTGCAGCTGGTGGCGCGCACGATCAACGATCTGTATTTCGTGCTCGAGGTGACGCGCGTGCCGAGCGCGGTGCCGATCGCGCCGAGCAGGAGCGCCTCGCGCAGCACCAGGCCGCGGATCT
>JBCCOR010000231.1:0-7496 GCA_039025295.1 Acidobacteriota bacterium | reverse complement strand
CGCTGCCGCCGCCCAGGCTCGGCGCGCCAACGCTCGGCGCGATCGCCGTGACGGTCGCCTTGGTGACGGGGCAGGTCTTCTTCCCGCCCAAGATGAACGTCATCGACGCCGCGTCGTTGGCCGACGACTTGTCCCTGACCGCCGCGCCGGCGCCCGACACCGGGGCGGGGTCCGACGCCGCGCCGCGCGCCGACGGCAAGCGCAAGCGCGTGCGCAGCGGACGCACCGCGGTCGCCCGCACGCCGGCGCAGGAGGCCGCGCACGCGCGCTACGTCGACGATCTGGGCCTGGGCGCGCAGGAGGCGGCGGTGCTCGCCAGCGACGATGCGCTGATCGCCTGGTTCAACGCCGGCCTGACCGCCGCCGAGGGCCGCACGTCGGCCGCCGCGCTCGCCAAGTGGACGGTCCACGAGCTGCTCGGGCGTCTCGACGCGCCGTCGGCGATCGCCGAGGCTGCGTTCGACGGCGCGGCGCTGGTGGCGCTGATCGAATTGCTCGAGGCCGAGACGATCGCCGCGCCCGCGGCCAAGGAGGTGCTCGACGTGCTGGTCGCCGAGGGCGGCGAGCCGGCGGCGATCGTCGACGCGCGCGGCCTGCGCCGGCTGGCCGACGACGATGCGCTCGACGCGATCATCGATCAGGTCTTCGACGCGCATCCCGCGCAGCTGGCCGACTACCGCGGCGGCAAAACCGCGCTCTTCGGCTTCTTCATGGGCCAGGTGATGAAGGCGAGCAGCGGTCGCGCCGCGCCGCAGACCGTGCGCACGCGCCTGCGCGCGCGCCTCGACGCGTCCTGAGATCGATGGCCGCGACGCGTCTCGAGCGATCGTAAGCGGCATTCGTAACGACGCAGACGATAGACTTGATGTGTCTCTTATGGTCACGACACAACGCATGCCCTGTCGGACGTGCGACCGGGCCGTGCGCACCCGCTGTGCGCCGCCCAGCCGGACGTTCCTGATCCGCCTCGTGGTGGGGTTGACGCTCTGGATCGGCGTCGGCCTGCCGCTGTGGGCGGACGACGCCAACCGCGTCGGCTGGCTGGACGTACGCGGCAGCTGGCGGATGCAGATCGGCGACGATCCGGCCTGGGCGTCGCCCGATCGCAACGACCGCGCCTGGCGCATCGTGCAGCTGCCAGCGACCTGGGACGCGCTCGGTCTGGTCGGGATCGACGGCCCGCTGTGGCTGCGTACGTCGATCCGCCTGCCGGCCGGCCTGCGTGGCCTGCTGCCGACCGGATCGTCGCTGGCGCTCTTGATCGACGCCACGCACTACGGCACCTACGACGTCTACGCCGGCGGCACGCTGATCGGCGGGCACGGCAGCACGCATCCGCAGCTCACCACGCCTGCGGTGCGGGTGATCGCCGTGCCGCGCCAGGCGATCAGCGCCGACGGCACCCTGCATCTCGCCCTGCGCTACAACCGCTTTCGCGCCGCCGCCGACGCTTGGCGCACGGCGTCCGGCCCGGTGGGCGCCGCGCTGTGGGTGGGTGACGCCGAGCAGCTGCGCGCCCACGTGGCGCGCCAGGTGCAGGCGCGCGAGCAGGCCGCGCGGCCGCAGGTGTTCTTGGCGCTGCTGCTGACGCTGTTGCTCGGCGCCGCGCTGCTGGGCGCGCTGCGCGACGACGTGGACCGCTGGTCGCTGCCGATGACGGCTGCGATCGGCGCCGCTGGTGTGCTCCTGACCACGCCCTGGGCGACGCGATGGATCGCCAACGACACGCTGATCTACGTGCTGATCGCGCTCGCGGTCTACGCCCTCGGCATCCTCGCCGTCGAGCGCTACGGACGACGCTACGGCGGCACGATCACGCCGGCGATGCGCGCGCATCAGCTGACCGGCGCGGTGCTGGCGGCGACGTCGGCCCTGTTCCCGGCGCTGTTTTGGCATCCGCTGCCGCGCGCGCTGCGCGTGGTGTGGCTGCTGGCGCTGGCGACGTGGCTGGGGACGCATCTCGTGCGCCACGCGCGCGTGCGCGGCGACGCACGACCGCTGCTGATGGCCATCGCCGCGCTGACGCTCGGCCTCGGCCTCGACCTCGGCCAGAGCGGCTGGCTGCTGGGCACCGGCGAGCTGCCGATTTACGGCCTGAGCTTGTTCGCGCTGCTGACGGCGATGCTCGACGGGCGATCCGCGCGCGCCGCGGCGCCCGGCGCCAGCGCGGGTGACGACGCGGCGGCTGCAGCCGACGACGCGCCGTCCGCTGGCGATCTGCAGCAGCGCCTCGAGCAGATGGTCGAGGATCAGACGCGCGAGCTGGCGGCGGCCAACACCCGCCTCGAGGCCCAGATCGCCGAGCGCCGCATGGCCGAAGAGGCCATGCGCATGCTCGAGCGCGCGGTCGAGCAGTCGGCCGACGGCATCGTCGTTACCGATCTCTACGGCCACATGCAGTTCACCAACGAGGCCTGGGCGTCGATGCACGGCTACGAGGTGCTCGAGCTGCTGGCCTATGAGCTCAGCCTGTTCCACACCCATGAGCAGATGCACGAGGCCGTGCAGCCGTTCCTCGATCAAGTGCGCAGCGAGGGTACGGCCGAGGCCGAGCTCGATCATCGTCGCCGCGACGGCACGAACTTTCCGACCTGGACGAGCGCGACGCTGCTGCGCGACGCCGACGAGCAGCCGATCGGCTTCGTGATCATGGCGCGCGACATCACCGAGCGTCGTCGCCTCGATCGCGAGCAGCGACGATTGGCCGAGCGCGTGCGCCAGACCCAGCGGCTCGAGAGCCTGAGTGCGCTCGCCGGCGGCGTCGCCCACGACTACAACAACCTGCTGACCGGCATCTTCAACGACGCGGCGCTGGCGCTGGAGGCGCTGCGCGCGCTGCCGGCGCGGGACGGCGTCGTCAGCGACGGCGGCGAGGACGGCGCCGTCGCGCGGGCGATCGAGCACGTCGAGCAGATCGAGACGGCGGGCGAGAGCGCGGCGCGCCTGACCGATCAGCTTTTCGACTACGCCGGCCTGCAGAGCCTGCGGCGCGGCCCGCTCGATCTCAACGCCCTGGTCGCCGAGCTGGTCGCGTCGCCGCCCAAGCCCGGCACCGAGCTGCACGCGTACTACGGCGACGATCTGCCGACGATCAACGCCGATACGCGCATGATCGGCCAGGCCGTGAGCGCGCTGATCCGCAACGCGGCCGAGGCCACCACGCCCGACGATCCGAGCGTCAGCGTGGTGACCGGCCGGGTGCGCGAGGCGACGGCCGACGACCTGAAGAGCACGATGCTCGAAGGCCATCCGCCGCCGGGCGACTACGTCTACATCGAGATCGGCGACGCCGGTGAGGGCGTGCCCGACGATCTCCAAGGCCGCATCGTCGAGCCGTTCTTCACCACCAAGATCAGCGGCCGCGGGCTCGGTCTGGCGATGGTCATGGGCGTCGTGCGGGCGCACGGCGGCACGCTCACCTTGCGCAGCCGGGTCGGGCGCGGCACGGTCGTCAAGCTGTGGCTGCCGCTGACCGGCGCCGACGAGGCGCTGGCCGACGAGCCCGACGACGCCGGCCGCGTCGCGGGCGGCTGGCAGGCGCGCGGCACCGTGCTCGTGGTCGACGACGAGGCGATGATGCGGCGGGTGATCGCGGCGATGCTCGAGCAGCTCGGTCTGACCGTGCTGAGCGCCTCGAGCGGCGCGGAGGCGCTCGCGCACTACCGCGGCCGCGGCGACGGCGAGGCGCCGATTCGGGCGGTGCTGCTCGACTGGACGATGCCCGGCATGGACGGCGCGCAGACCTTCCACGCCCTGCGCGCGCTCGACGTCGAGGTGCCGGTGATTCTGATGAGTGGCTACAGCGAGGCGCAGGTGCGCACCGCCCTGGGCCACGCCGACGTAACCGCCGGTTTTCTCAAGAAGCCGTTCCGCGCCGACGATCTGGTGCGGGCGCTGCAGCGGGTTCTCGAGGTCGACGGCGCGATGGCGACCGCCGAGGCCTAGCGCGCGCGCTGCGCCCGCGGGCGGACGATCAGGCGACGCAGACCGTCTTGACGTTGCAGAACGCGCGGATGCCCTCGCGGCCGAGCTCGCGGCCGTGGCCGGAGTCCTTGATGCCGCCGAAGGGCAGGCGCGGATCGGAGCGGACGAAATCGTTGACGAAGCAGCAGCCGGCCTCGAGCCGGTCGGCGGCGATGCGCTCGCCGCGCGCGACATCGCGGGTGAAGACCGCGGCGCCGAGGCCGTAGACGGTCTCGTTGGCGCGCGCGATCGCTTCGTCTTCGTCGGCGACCGGCACGATCGCAGCGACCGGGCCGAAGAGCTCTTCGTCGAAGGCGGGCATGCCCGGCGCGACGTCGGTCAGGACGCTCGGCGGATAGAACGCGCCCGGCCCGTCTGGGCAGACGCCGCCGAGCATCAGCCGCGCGCCGGCGTCGAGGCTGCGGGTCACCTGCGCGTGCAGCGCGTCGCGCAGATCGACCCGCGCCATCGGCCCGACGTCGACCGCGTCGTCGAACGGATCGCCCATCGTGCGCGCGCGCATCGCGTCGATCACCGCGCGCTCGAACGCCGCGCGCACGGCGTCGACGACGATGAAGCGCTTGGCGGCGATGCAGGTTTGGCCGCTGTTGTGCAGGCGGCTCTGGACGCAGAGGGCGGCGGCCTGCTCGACGTCGGCGTCGGCGAGGATGAGATACGGATCGCTGCCGCCGAGCTCGAGCACGATCGGCTTGAGCTGGCGTCCGGCGCGGGCCGCAACCGCGCGTCCGGCGCGCGTGCTGCCGGTGAGCGTGACCGCGCGGATGCGCCGATCGTCGATCAGGGCCTCGGCCTCGTCGTTGCCGGCGAGCAGCACGGTGCGCAGTAGATGCTGCGGATGGCCGTCGATGCGCAGCAGTTCCTCGATCGCCAGCGCGCAGCCCGGAACGTTCGGCGCGTGCTTCAGGATCACCCCGTTGCCGGCCATGAGCGCGGGCGCGGCGCAGCGCAGGACCTGCCAGATCGGGAAATTCCACGGCATGATCGCGAGCAGCAGGCCGAGCGGTCGATAGGTGACGTAGCTGCGGCGCGCGTCGGTGTCGGCGCGGTCGTCGGCCAGGAAGTCGGCGCCGTGCTCGGCGTAGTAGCGGCACACCCAGGCGCATTTGTCGACCTCGGCGCGGCCCTGCGCGCGCGGTTTGCCCATCTCGCGCGCCATCAGGTCGGCGAGCGGTGCGCGCCGGTCGTCGAGCCGGTCGGCGACGCGGCGCAGCCAGTCGGCGCGCGTCGCAAGCGACGTCGCGGCCCAGCGGCGCTGCGTCTCGGCGGCGGCGTCGATCAGCGCGTCGCGCGCGTCGGGGGACGTAACCGGATGGCGATCGATCACCTCGCCCGTGGCTGGCTGGATGGCGTCGAGGGTTGTCATACGCTAAGTTCTCCCGCAGGGCCGATGAGCGTCCATTAGAGCAGACATCGCGGACGACCGCGTGCTGCCATCGTTTTCATCCGTCGCGGTGCGCGTGCGCCGCGACCTCTGGTGGAGGTCGAGATCATGAACATCGTGTCCGAGATGCTTTCGCGCATCGCGCACGGCTGGAACGGCCGTACCCAGCAAGACGCCGACAGCGGCGCGCTGGCGGCGTCGGTCGACGACATGCGCAGCGCGGTCGATCTGATCCGCGATCGCGTCGAAGGCTGGGTCGAGGGCACCGTTGCGCTCCTGCCCAACCTGGTCGTCGCGCTGCTCGTGCTCGGGTTCTTCGCGCTGCTCGCGCGGATGGCGCAGAGGCTGAGCCTGCGCTTCTTCCAGCGCGTGTCCGACAATGCCGCGATCGCGCGTCTGTTGTCGACCCTGGCGCGCATGATGATCCTGGCCGTCGGCCTGTTCATCGCCCTCGGCGTGCTGCAGCTCGACAAGACGGTGACGTCGCTGCTCGCCGGCGCGGGTGTGATCGGTATCGCCCTGGCCTTCGCCTTCCAGGATCTGGCGGCCAACCTGATCGCGGGCGTCTACATGTCGTTCAAGCGTCCGCTCGGGATCGACGAGCTGGTCGAGACCAACGGCGTCTTCGGCAAGGTGAAGCGCATCGACCTGCGCAACACGATTCTCGCGACGACGACGGGCCAGATTGTCATCATGCCCAACCGCAAGATCTTCGAGGAGACGCTGCTGAACTACAGCCGCAGCGGCGAGCGGCGCGTCGACGTCGCCGTCGGCGTCTCCTACGACGAAGATCTCGCGCAGGTGGGCGAGGTGACGCGCGCGGCCGTCGCCGACGTCGAGGCGTGCCAGGCGGAGCGCGGGATCGAGGTGTATTTCACCGCGTTCGGCGGCAGCTCGATCGACCTGATCGTGCGCTTTTGGATCGAGGGCACCGCCCAGCGCGACTATCTCGCCGCCCAGAGCGACGCGATCATGCGGATCAAGACCGCCTACGACGCGCACGACATCAGCATTCCGTTCCCGATTCGCACGCTCGACTTCGGCATTCGGGGCGGCGCGCGCCTCGACGAGATGGCGCTTTCGCCGGCGATCGCGCGCGACGACTGAGCGATCGCGGCGGCTGCGCCGCATCAGGCCGGTTCGTCGTCGATGGCGCCGCTGCGCCGCATCAGGCCGGTTCGTCGTCGATGGCGCCGCTGCGCCGCATCAGGCCGGATCGTCGTCGATGGCGCCGCTGCGCCGCTTCAGACCGGCGCGTCGTCGATGGCGCCGCTGCGCCGTAGACGCACGAGATGGGCGTCGAGCTGGCGGCGGGCGATCGGATGGGCGCGCGTCGGCACGTCGTCGTAGACCACCGCGACCAGGGCGTCGGGCGTGCGATGGCCGTTCTTCCACGCCTCGACGATGCGCGATTCGCGCCACAGGCGATGGGCGTAGGTCTTGCGCAGCCGGCTGGCGCCGTCGAGGGTCGGGCCGCCGTGGGCCGGAATCAGCAGGATCGGCTCGCGCGCGGCCGCCTTCTCGAGGCTGGCGAGATAGGCGTCCATGTCGCCGTCGGGCGGCACGACCACGATCGTCGACAGCGTCGACACCAGATCGCCCGCCAGCAGCACGCGCCGGTCGGCGTCGAAGAAGCAGCAGTGACCGGGCGCGTGACCGGGCGTGTGGAGCACCTCGAGCGTGAGGAGCGGATCGGTCGACACGGTGACCTGCTGGCCGTCGTCGAGCGTCTGATCGACGCGCAGACCGATGCCGGCGAGCTTGCGCGCCGCGTCCTCGTGGGCGCAGATCGGCACGCCGAAGCGGCTGCGGACGGTCTCGGCCGCGCCGATGTGGTCGTCGTGATGATGGGTGAGCCAGATCGCGCTGAGCGTGCGGCCGTGGACGTCGCGCGCGGCTTCGAGCGCTCGCAGCAGGATTTGGATGTCGGGCCAGGTGGTGGCGCCGGGGTCGATCAGCACCGCGTGCTCGCGCCCGGCGAGGATCGCGTTGGTGTGGGTCGCGGGTGCGAGCGTCGGCGTCGGCTGCGGCAGCGCGACGATGCCCGGACTGAGCTCGGCGAGGCGCAGCGCGCCCAGATGCGTCGCGTGCGGCGCGCGCAGCCGAACGAGCGCGTCGCGGGTCGCCGCGT
>JBCCOR010000230.1:0-7521 GCA_039025295.1 Acidobacteriota bacterium | reverse complement strand
GCCGCAGCAGAGATGATCGACGCCGCCGTAGGGCTGCCGGCGCGCGTGCGTGAAGGCGATGTCGGCGTCGGCGTCGAGCTGCGCGGCGAGCGCGGGATCGCGCGCGGTGAGCAGGCGGGCGCTCGCGCGGCGCGCGGCGGCGATGCCCGGCGTGCCGGCGCACCAGGCTTCGAGCCCGTCGTCGCGATCGTCGGTGTCGCGCCAGCGGTTGCCGTCGATGCGCAGGCGGTTTTCGTGCGCGATCAGCGTGCGCACGGCGTCGCGCAGCGTGGTGCTGTCGTCGGACGACGGATCGCGGTCGAGATGGGCGTCGAGGCGCGCGAGGGCGTACGCGATGCCGGCCGCGCCGTGCGCCATGCCGCTGCGGCGCAGGGTCGGGTGCCGATCGATCGCGGTGTCGATCGCGGCGCACAGCGCCTCGCCCGCGTCGACGGCGCGCGCGCGTACGACGTCGCGGTCGTCGGAGCGGGCGGGGGGCGACGCGGCCGGGCGCGCGGCGTTGGCGTCGAGCCAGGCGAGCAGCGCGAGCAGCGCGCCGCCCGTGCCGAGCACCAGATCGAGATGGCGGTCGGCGTGCAGGCGCTGCGCCGTCAGATGGAGGCGGGCATGATCGGCGGCGGCGTCGAGCAGCGTGGGCGCCTCGAGCAGATGGGCGGCCAGGCTGAGGCCGTAGACGGTGGCGCCGTCGCCGACCAGGCCGCCGACGCCGCGGTTGGCCGACGCCTGCGCGGCGGCGTCGCGCAGGTTGGCGATGATCGCGCCGCGCGTCGCCTCCGCCGCGCGCGCATCCGCGGCGTCGGCGTCCGCGTCGACGCGCCAGGCCAGCGCGCGCGTCAGCCAGCTGCCGATGTCGTCGCCGTCGTAGAGATCGTCGAGATGGGGCGCGCCGGGCGCGGGCAATGCGCGCTGGGCGATGCGGGCAACCTGCTGCAGGAGGGCGGGAGAGACGGGACGCTTGGCCATGGAGGTCGCTATGGTAGCACCCGGGTTTGCGCGCCGCGCCCGGCGGCTCAGGCGCGCCGCGGATCGAGCCGATCGCGCAGGCCGTCGCCCACCAGGTTGACGGCGATCACGGTGATCACCAGCGCCGCGCCGGGTACGGTCGTCACCCACCACGCGCGCAGCATGTCGAGACGGCCGTCGGCGATCATGCCGCCCCAGCTGGGCGTGGTTGGCGGCACGCCCAGGCCGAGAAACGAGAGCGCGGCCTCGGCCAGGATGACGCTGCCGAGTGCGAGCGTCACGCTGATCACCACCGGCGTCCACACGTGCGGCAGCAGATGCCGGCGCAGCAGGTAGAGGCGGCCGGCGCCCATCGCCACGGCCGCGCGCACGAAGTCGCGCTGCAGCAGACCGCGCATCTCGCCGCGCACGATGCGGCTGAGGCCCATCCAGCCGCTGGCGCCGAGCAGCGCGATCAGCGTGCCGGTCGACGGCCGCACCAGCGCCGACAGCGTGATCAGCACCATCAGCCACGGCAGCGTCAAGAGGCCGTCGACGATGCGCATCAGCAGCGCGTCGACCGCGCCGCCCGCGAGCGCGGCGACGGCGCCGACGGCGAGGCCGAGCGAGAGCGCGAGCGCGATCGACAGCACGGCGATCAGCAGTGAGGTGCGCGCGCCGTGGAGCAGGCGCGAGAGCAGATCGCGGCTGAAGCGGTCGCTGCCGAGCCAGTAGCGCCAGCGGTCGGCGACGCCGTCGTCGGTCAGGTTGGTGATCTCGTCGACGCCGCGCGTCGTCCAGGTGCCGCCGCGCAGGATGCGCAGGCCCTCCGGCGTGCGTGCGACCGCGTCGGCGAGCCACGTGCGGCCGTCGCGCAGCTGCACCGCGTGCAGCGTCGTACCCGGCGCGCGCAGCCGGCCGCCGACCAGATCGGGCTGGGCGTTGGGCGGATGCGGCGCCAGCCATGGCGCCACGATCGCGGCGAGCGCGACCAGCGTCAGCGCCCACAGGCCGATCGTGAAGCCGCCGTCCATCGACCGGCGGCTGCGTCCGGTCGACGATGTTGCGGACGGCTGCAGGGCCGACGCGTCAGGCACGGCGGGTCCGCGGATCGATGAGCCCGTGCAGCAGATCGGCGCCGAGCGTGCCGAGGACGACCAGCGCGCCCGAGAGCGCCGTCGCCGCCAGCACCACCGGCAGATCGCGGCTGAGAATGGCGTCGTAGGCGATCCGGCCGACGCCCGGCCAGGCGAAGATCACCTCGATGATCAACACGCCGCTGAAGAGCGCCGGCAGCTGGACGCCGGCGTGGTGCACGAGCGGTCCGGCGGCGGTCGGCAGCGCATGCCGCCACAGCACGCGCCGCGCGCCCAGGCCGCGCGCCCGCGCGGCGCGCACATGGTCCTGCTGCAGCACGTCGAGCAGGCCGTTGCGGGTGTAGCGCAGCACGTCGGCCGACAGCGCGACGCCGAGCGTCGCCGCGGGCAGCGCGACGTGGCGCAGCGCGCGCGCGATCTGCTCGCCGAGCGCGAGATCGGGCGGGAAGTCGGGCGCGCCGGTCGGCAGCCAGCCGAGCCGGACGGTGAACAGCTCCATCGCCAGCAGCGCCAGCCAGAAGCTCGGCATGGCGTAGAGCAGCAGCGAGACGACGCGCACCGCGTGGTCGGCGACGCGATCGGCGCGAACGGCGGCGAGCGCCCCCAGCGGCAGGCCGATCAGGTATTGCACCAGCGTCGCCGCGCCGGCCAGCAGCGCGGTGTAGGGCAGCGCCTCGCGCAGCAGATCGAAGGCCGGACGGCCGCTGACGTACGAGGGCCCCCAGTCGCCGCTGAGCATGGTGACGAGCCAGCGCAGATAGCGTGCGACGAGCGGCTGGTCGAGGCCGTAGTGGGCGCGCAGGGCCGCGACCGCGTCGGCGCCGACGCGCGGATCGAGCAGCATGGCGCTGAACGGATCGCCCGGCGCGACGTAGATCAGCGCGAACGTTGCCGACAGCACGATCAGCAGCAGCACGGCCGCGCTCGCCAGGCGGCGCAGGAGAAAGGCCCAGGGCATGCCGGGCAGGATCGTCGGCGTCGGCCTAGGGCGCGCTCGCCCAGTGCCAGCGGCGCAGATGGAAGAACGTGCTCAGCGCGTTGGGCTCGACCCCCGAGAGACCGCGGCGCACGACGACGACGCGCTCTGGCTCGTAGAGCAGGGTAATCGGCTGGGCGTCCTGCAGCAGGACCTGCAGGCGGTCGTGCTGCGGCTTGGCCGCGGCCGGATCCGGCGCGGCCTTGATCTCGGCGAGCACCGCGTCGACTTCCGGGCTCGAGAACGAGCCCCAGTTGTAGCCGCCGTCGATGAATTCGGTGCCGAAGTTGAAGCTGAGATCCATCGTGGTGGCGATGCCGAGTGAGGTCAGCGAGGCGTCGAAATCGTGCGCGAACTCGCGCTGCACCAGCGTGTTGAATTCGATGCCGCGCGGCTGCGCGTCGATGCCGAGCTGCGCGAGCTGGTTCTGCACCAGCACCAGGATGTCCATGCGCAGCTGGTTGTCGCTGTTGGTCAGCAGCTCGAAGCGGAACGGCTGGCCGTCGCGATCGCGCACGCCGTCGTCGTCGCTGTCGCGCCAGCCGGCGGCGTCGAGCGCCGCGCGGGCCGCGGCCAGATCGTAGCCGAGCGGCGTGAGCGCCTCGTTGTAGACCCAGCTGTTCGACGGATACGGCGAGGCCGTCAGCCGGGCGCGGCCGTGGTAAATGCCGTCGATGATCGCCTGGCGGTCGATTGCCTGGGTCAGCGCGCGGCGCACGGCGGCGTCGGCGAAATACGGCCGCTGGGTGTTCCACAGCAGGAAGACGAACTGGCGCGGGATGTAGCTCAGCACCTCGAGCGTCGGCGCCGCTGCGAGCGCTGCGACCTCGGCCGGCGGCGGTACCTCGAGCACGTCGATCTCGCCGCTGCGCAGCGCCGCCAGCTGGCCGGCCTGATCGGGGATGATGCGGATCGTCACCCGCGTCAGCTGCGCGGATGCGTCGAGCTTGTACTGGGGGTTGCGCGCCAGCACGATGCGCTGGTTCGGCACCCAGCGCTCGAGGACGAACGGGCCGCTGAACACCGGCCGCTCGTCGAACCAGCCCGGGCTGTCGCGCCACTGCTCGAACGGCAGTTCGGACCACGCATGCTTCGGCAGGATCGGGCCCTCGACCGCGTCGAGCAGCTGCTCAGGGTAGCGCTCGACGAAGTGGATGCGGACCGTGTGCGGATCGACCGCCTCGACGTCGCGGATGCGCTTCTTCGCCTCGGCGTAGGGCCAGGCGATCGCCGGATGCATCTGCGCCTGCCACGTCCAGCGCACGTCCTCAGCCGTGATCGGTTCGCCGTCGCTCCAGCGCGCGTCGGGATTGAGCGGCAGGGTCAGCGTCAGGCCGTCGTCGGAAAAGCTGTAGCCGGTCGCCAGGCGCGGCTGAAACGACGGCGGACCCTCGTGGTAGTCGGCCTGCTCCTCGAGCAGGTTGGCGTAGAGGGCGTAGTGCGAGAGCAGCGAGTGGATCGACGTGTTGCGCGTGATCAGCGGGTTGATCCCCTGCATGTCGGTCGAGAACGCGATCACGACGTCGTCGCGCTCGGCGTTGGCCGCGATCGACTCGGCGATGGCGGCATCCGCAGAATCGCCGTCGGCCGCGCCGGGGTCGGGCGTCGTCGTCGCGCCGCCGCAGCCGATGACGAGTGCGGCGGCGAGCGTGAGCGCGGTCAGAAGGGCGACGAGGCGCGGGAAACGAGGATCGTGCGCCGAGGCGGGAGCGTGCATGATGAGGCCCGTCCGAAAGATGTGCAAAGGTGAGACAGCAGCGACTGGCGCGATGCTACCGGCGGGTGCAAGGCCGGTCAAACGCGCGACCGCGCCTCCCCCGGAGGAGAGGCGCGGTCGCGTCGTCGTGCGATCGACGATCGGGCCGGCGTGCGATCAGCGCACGTCGATGCGGCGCGCGCGCGCCTGGGCCGCCTTGGGCAGCGTGACGGCCAGGATGCCGTCCTCGAAGCGCGCCTCGGCGGCGTCGGCGTCGACGTCGACCGGCAGGGCGAACGTGCGGCTGAAGGTGCCGTGCGCGCGCTCGACGCGGCGGTAGCGGCCCTGGGCATCGTCGTCCGCGCCGGCGAACGTCCGGCTGCCGCGCAGGGTCAGCGCGTTGTCGTCGAGCTGGATGCCGATGTCATCTTTCTTCATGCCCGGCAGCTCGGCCAGGACCTCGATCGCGTTTTCGGTCTCGCGGATGTCGACCGCGGGGCGCCAGCTCCTCGGGCTGCCCGCGGTGCGGCCGGCGGCTCCCTGAAAGAACGCGTCGAAGAGCTGATGGATCGAGCGGTCGAAGGTGTCGGCGAGCGGGGTGATGGGGGTCATGGTGTTCATGGGGTACCTCCTTGGGGCGTGCAGTGCGTGAGATGCGGGAAGATCGAGGATTCGTCAGGCGATGTCGATCGTGCGCGGGCGCGCGGCCTCGCTCTTGTGCAGGCGCACGGTCAGGACGCCGTCGGCGTAGTGCGCTTCGACCTTGTCCGGGTCGATCGCCGGCTCGAAGGCGAAGGCCCGGCGGAAGCGGCCGCCGACCCGCTCGATGCGGCGGAAGCGATCGCTGTCGTCGCTGTCGCCGGCGGTCGCGGCGCGGTCGCCGCTGAGCGTCAGCACGTTGTCCTCGAGCGTGATGTGAATGGCGTCTTTCTTCAGGCCCGGCAGATCGGCGGTCAGCACGAAGCCGGTCGCCTCTTCCTGGACGTCGACCGCAGGATGCCAGCTGCGCGCGTGTTCGGCGCGCGTGCGCACGTGCGAGGACGACGTCGATTCGGTCGCCGGTCGCGCGGCGGGGTGGGCCGCGGCGTAGCGCCGACGCGGGCCGTAGGTGCGGGCGAAGCAGGCGGGTGAGGTGCGTCGAAGCAGGGTGGTCACAGGGTGTTCCTCCAAGATGGATCGTCGCGATCCGTCGTTCGTGATCGAGGCGGATGGCGTCGGCGCCGTCCGTCGAAAGGGGTATGCGGTGGGCGCTGCCCCGCGTGGGCAGGGCGCATCAGCCGCATTCGTGAGTGTTCAACACGCAGATCTTCCTGGTTATTCCAGCTCGCCAAATTTTCTTAGTCGATTGCACTAAGAAGTTGATTTTCTTAGCTCAGTTGACTCATATATTCGCCGATGTCGCGCATCGCGCTATGCTGCCGCCCATGAGCAAGACCGGGGCCATGCGCAAGACCGGAGGGTTTCTCGTCCATCGCCGCCTGCTGATCGGACTTCTGATCTTCGGCCTCTTCGTGATCTTCGACATCGCGCTCTTCGGCTACCTGATCTTCAACTCGCTGTCGCAGCGCGAGCTCGAGGAGGTGGTGCTGGAGGCGCGCTCCGACGTCGAGCCGCTGGCCGAGGCGCTGGCCGCGCAGGCCGAGCAGCTCGAGCAGGATCTGTGGGTGGTGGTGTCGGTGGCCTACGACACCCAGGACGCCCTGCGCGACGTGCTCGATCGGCGGCCGCTGGTGCAGCGCATCGAGATCCGCGATCGCGAGGGACGCGTGGTGCTGACCGAGAACGCGGCGCAGCGGGCGCGCGAGGACGGCGTGCCGCAGGTGGCGGCGCCCAGCGCCGAGCCGGCCGGTACGCCGATCGAGGGCCGGGCCTCGGCCGCGTCGTCGCCGATCGTCGACGAGATCGAGATTCCGATCATCGGCGACGGCCGCGAGGTCGGCGTCTTGGTGATCGGCCTGAGCGACGAGGCGCTGCGCCAGCGCATCGGCGTGCTGCGCGCCGATCTGATCCGCCAGGCGTCGCTGATCGGCGGCCTGACCGTGACGCTGCTCGGCATGGCCTACGCCGCGATCTGGTGGCTGCTGCGCCACAGTCGGGCGCTCGAAGCGCAGGCGCTCGAGGCCGAGCGCATGGCGGCGATCGGCACGCTCGCGTCGGGCTTGGCCCACGAGATCCGCAATCCGCTCAACTCGCTCAGCCTCAACATGCAGATGCTCGAAGAAGAGGCCGACGAGACCCAGGCGCGCGGCGCCTCGCGCCGGCTGCTGGGGATCACCCGCTCCGAGATCAGCCGACTCGAGCGCCTGGTGACCGACTTCCTGTCGTACGCGCGGCCGAGGCCGCTCGAGCGCCAGGCGGTGCCGGCGGTGCAGCTGCTGGAGCGGGCCGCCAGCGTGCTCGCCGCCGAGATCCGCGATCGCCGGGCGACCGTGCGGATCGAGGACACCACCGACGGCGCGGCGGTCGAGGTCGACGCCGAGCAGATGAACCAGCTGCTGCTCAACCTGATCCAGAACGCCCTCGGCGCGATTGTCGACGCACGCGATCGCGAGGGCCCCGACGGTCCCGCGCGCGGCCTGCTGCGGCTCTGCGCCGTCGACCACGGGCCCGAGCCGCGGGTGGCGCTGGCGGTGATTGACGACGGCGGCGGCATTCCCGAGGCCGATCGCGCGCGTATCTTCGAGGCGTTCTATTCCACGCGCAAGGGCGGCACCGGGCTCGGGCTGGCGGTGGTGCAGCGCATCGCCAATACCCACGGTGCCGAGATCGAGGTCGAGAGCGTCGAGGGCGAAGGCACCACCGTGGCGGTG
>JBCCOR010000229.1:0-7530 GCA_039025295.1 Acidobacteriota bacterium | reverse complement strand
GCCTGGCCGGCCTGGGCGTCGTAGACCACCAGCAGGGTGAGATCGCCCGTGCTGTCGGCGTCGAAGATCGACGCCGGCAGGCCCTCGCCGCTCTCGGTCTGCTCGTAGTAGAGGTAGTAGCCGCCGCTGCGCACCACGCTCAGCTCCCACAGCAGCTTGATGAATTCGCCCGGCGCGTTGGCGATGCCGCGCGGCGCGGCCGTGTCGGCCGCCAGCGCGCGCAGGCGCGTCGCGGCGGGCGGGTTGGTTTCGGTGGAGAGATTGGTCTGGGTGATGAACGCCAGGAAGTCAGCGTCGGCCGGCGTGACCAGGCGCGGCGCGCCGCCGCCGTCGGGGTTGTAGACCAGGAAGAGGCCGCTGATGACGTCCTCACCGAGGGCGTCCGTCGCCACCAGGATGCGCTCGAGCAGGCGCGTGTTGTTGGCGTTGGTGCCGACCAGCTCGTAGGTGTTCGGCAGCGACGGCTGCGAGGCCGGGCCGCGCGGCAGCGGCTCGTCGACGATGCCCTCGGTGGCCTCGACGTTGGCGGCGGGCAGGCGCTTGATCTGCACGTCGACGCGGGTCGCCCACGCCCAGTGGGTGAGATCGGCGTAGTCGGTCTGGCCGGTGGCGGGTGAGCTCGTGCCGCGCTGAGGCTGGAGCGCTGGCAGCAGCGGCAGCGCCGCATCGAAGCCGCCTGTGGCGGCCTCGATCGAGGCCTGGCGATGCGCCGTGACCGTCAGCAGGCCCGGCGGCAGATGCCACAGGATCGGCTGCGGCTGCGGACCGTCGGCGTCGGCTACGGCGGCTGCGCCGCGCTGGGTCAGGCTGAGGAACGCGCCGAGATCGGCGCTCGACAGGAAGGCGAAGCTCGCCGCCGGGAACGGCTTGGGCGCGCGCGTTGCGAGCGGCAGCGCCTCGAGCGTCGGCGTCGGCTTGAAGTTGCCGCCCTGGGCCCAGGTGGCGGTCGCGTCGAGGCGGACGTAGGCCTCGCTGAGGTCGATCGTCGTGCCGGTGCCGCTCGGATCGTTGTCGAAGCCGATGAAGCCCAGATCGACGCCGTGGCTGCTGCCGACGCGCGCCAGGCCGAGGGCGTAGCTGTCGGCGCCGGTCGGCGTCGGCACCTGCTGGCCGGTGAGCTGGTAGAGGCCGAAGTCGGGCGCGTCGGTCGGGTAGAGGAAGTCGCTCGACAGCGTCAGGCCGTCGGCCTTCGGCAGGCGCAGGCCGTAGGTCAGGAAGCGCGACACCAGCGCCGCGGTCTGGCCGATCTCGCCGGTGGCGATCACCGCCTGCAGCAGCACGTCGACCGGCGCCGCCTGCAGGCTCGCGACGGTCACGATACCCTCGTCGGCGTCGACCGCGAACAGGCCCGGCACGTCCACGTTGGCGTCGGCGAGCGTCGGCACGTCGACGGCGAACAGGGCGCCGACGCTGCGCAGGGTGTCGCTCGACGCCGCGCCGGCGGCGCCGGCCGCGGTGTAGGCCACCGGCGGCACGAGCAGCGTCGTCGTCGGCGCGAGCAGATCGGTGGCGTCGTAGAGCGCCGACTGGGTCGAGAGCGCCTCGAGGGTGATCTTGAGCGCGTCAGCGATCTCCTGGAAGGTGTCGCCGGCGCGGGTGATCACGGTCTCCGGGCCGCTCTGGCCCTGCAGCTTCAGCACGGCGCCGGCGCGCAGGCTGCGCTGCATGCCGTTGGCGACGATCAGCTGCGCCGGCGTGGTGGCGTAGCGGCCGGCGTCGTCGGTGTAGCGCGCGGCGACGGTCGCGAGCGTGTCGGTGCTCTGCAGTACGTCGGCCGGCACCGGCACGCGCAGGCCGATCGCGCCGCCGAGCGGATGATCGGCGTTCGGCAGCGCGACGTCCTCCGGCTTGATGTCGTTGCCGCTGCCGTAGCCGTTGATCGTGCTGACGATGTCGCTGAGCTGGGTGGTGCTCGTCAGGCGATACGGGAAGGCGGCGAGCAGGTCTTCGGCGGTCTGCAGCAGCTGGCTGCCGATCAGGTTGAAGGCGTCGACGAAGACCGTCGAGGCGAGCGAGTCGGCGCTGGCCTCCTCGGCGCCGAGCGCCGAGCGCGGCGACTCCTGGTTCTCGGCCTCGATGCGCGCAGCGACCTCGGTGAGCTGCTGCGACACCAGCGCGCGGTAGCCCGGCGTGGCGGTGGCATAGGTCTCGAAGGTCACCGTGGTCGTGCCGTCGCCGCTGGCCTTGGGCGCGGTCAGCGTCAGGCCGTCGAAGGCCGGCAGCAGCACGCTGCCCGCGTCGAGCGCGGCCTTGAGCCCTGATGCCTGCGCCGTCGGCGGGTTCTCGATGTCGAGCGTGAAGGCGTCGCCGAGGAAGGTCAGCAGATCGCCGATGTTGAGCGACGGATCGTTGACGTCAGCAAGCTTGGTGACGTACGCCTCGAGCTCCTCGCGGGTGACGGTCGAGGTCACGACCGCGGCGATCGAGTCCGCGGTCGCGCCCTGCAGGTTGTCGATCAGCCACGGGAAGTAGGCCGTGCACAGCAGCTCGAAGGAGCTCGGCGGATCGGCGTCGACGGCGCGCGCGGCGCCGGCGTTCGCCGCGAGCGTGGCCAGCGTCGGTGCGGCCTCGGCGGCCGGATCCGGCGCGTCCATCGCCAGCAGCAGGACGAAGGCGCCCTGGTTGTCGGCCGGGTCGACGCTGCCGCTCGGCGCGGCGACGGTGAACTGCGCGCCGGCCATCAGGCGCAGCGTTGGCCTGTCGAGCGCGGCGAACGCGCGATCCTCGGCCAGCCGGCGCGCCCGCGGACGCAGCTGGCGCGCGCGGCGCACGGCGGCGTCGGGGCCGGCGGTCATCAGGCTGCGCGCGCGCAGCGCCTCGAGCGCGCGGTCGTCGGGATCCCACGGCGCCTGCTCGGGCGAGCCGATCTGGAACGTCGCCGAGACCCGCATCGAGAACGAGAACTTGAGCGTGATCGAGAACAGGCCGAGATCGATCTTGACCCGCGCGGTGACGTCGACCGTGGCGGTGGCGACGATCGGAATCTCGCGGAACGACTCGTAGGTCAGCTGCAGCGAGAGCGTGATCTTGACGTTGACCGCGGCCGAGATGATCTTGAAGTCGACGCTGCCGTAGAGCAGGCCGATCACGCCCACCGTGCCGCTGAGCTTGAAGTAGTAGTCGCTCTGCAGCGCGCCGCCGGATGCCTCGCGCGCGACCAGCGCGCGCGCCGGATCGTAGGGATGCCACGCGGCGTAGACGCCCTCGACGATGCCGAAGACGGTCAGCGCGAAGCCGGCCGAGAGCGGACCCTTCTGGAAGTTGTAGCCGAGGCCGAGCTGCAGGCCGATGCCGAATTCGATCACCGGGTCGAACGTGCCCTTGTCGGTCACCGGCTCCTTGGTCGAGGTCGCGTTCGACAGCTTGCCGAAGTACAGGCCGCCCGAGCCCAGCACCGGCACGCCGTAGACGATCGCCGAGAACGAGAACGAACGCCGGAAGTCGAGGTTGTAGGGGAAGCCGATGTCGATGAAGAAATCGCCGTTGGTGAAGACCTTGACGCCGATCTGCGGCAGGGTGATCGAGACCGCGCCGAAGTTGAGGTTGCGGATCGCGTCGGGGAAGGTGAACTCGATCTGGAAGACGCCGATGTCGTCGGTGATCTTCTTGTAGAGGATGTCGATCGACAGCCCGGCCAGGCCGCCCGCCTTCGGTCCGCCGAGCGCCAGGCGCAGGCCGTAGAGATCGGGATCGTTGAACACCACCATGGCGTCGACCGTCCACGCCGGGCCGACCTTGAGCAGGCCGAGGTGGAAGGCGATCAGCCAGTTGTTGTCGCGGTTGTAGTAGGGCAGGCCGGTGGCCGAGCCCTGGTCGGCGTTGGGATCTACCGGGTTGGTTCTGCCGGTGGTGCTCGGCACGTTCGACAGCGCGCAGATCGCTTCCTTGGTGTTCGCGAACGTCGACGAACCCGTGATGCCGATGCGCTGGCCGACGGCGAGCAGGAAGAGCTTGAAGTTCTCCTGGCCGCGGCCGGGCACGGTCGGCAGGTTGTTGACGTCCTGACCCTTGTTCGGGTCCATCAGGTCGCCGAGCTGGTCGCTGATCGGGCTCGAGCCGGTGATCGCCAGGGTCACCTTGCCATTGGTGTCGCGGCGGAAGGTGAGCGCGGTGATGCGCACGAAGCCGAGTTCGATCGGGCTCGAGAGCGTGTACTTCGCCGACAGCCGCTGGCTGAACGCCTGGCCCGACTGCAGCGACACGATCACCTCGAGGCCGTCGAGCGAGACCTGGTTGAGCAGGCTCCACGGCGAGGGCAGCGTGAAGTAGGGGTTGCCGAGCGTGCGCACCAGCGCCTGGATCAGCGTGCCGATGCTCCAGCCCTTGAGCGAGAACGTGACGTCGTTCTCCAGGCTGCGCCAGGTCGCGCGGAAGCCTTCCCACTCGACGAAGAGGGTCTGGTTGTTGCCGAGCGCCGTGGGCACGAAGGTGTAGCCCATCAGCAGCTCGAGGCCGATCGCGTCGTAGATCCAGCGGCCGTCGGCCGAGCCCGAGAACTGCTGATTGACCGGCTTGTCGCCGCGGTACGAGAGCGTCAGGTTGGCCGGGTCGATGCCGACCGACTGATCGCCGAAGGTGAACAGCCAGTTGAAGCGCGTGCGGATGTCGTAGGTCGTCGCCAGCGCGCTGCCGCTCTGCGCCGGCAGCATCGCGTTGATGCCGAAGTTGAGGATCGTCAGGTTGCCCGGCAGGAAGTCGGGGAACACGTAGCTGCCGCCCGGGCTGAAGAACTGGTTGATCAGCTCCTCGACGTCGAACGGCTGCGCGAGCGCGGCCTCGAGGTTCCAGCGTGCGGGTGTCTCGAAGCCGTCGTACTCGATGCGCGCGGTGGTGAAGAGCGGGCCGACCGAGAACTGGCCGCCGATCGACGACTGCCAGACGGTGTTCTGCTGCGCCTGGAGGCCGCGGCCGTCGCCGCTGCCCTGAGTCGGCGTCTTCGCCGCGACGTTGACCTCGCCCTCGCGCAGCGCGAGCACCGGCTCGCCGCCGACGGTCAGGAACGGCAGCTCGAGGCTGAACGCCGAGAAAAAGGTGAACGACTGGCCCGGCACGTTGACGCTCAGGCGAATGCCGGACAGCTCCGCTTCGACGATACCCTCGAGCGTGACGGCGCCGCCGCTGAGCGTGCCGAGGAAGTCGCTCAGCTTCGCCGAGCCCTCGAACGACGCGACGTACTGCTGGTCGGAGGTGAACTGCACCTCGAAGACGCCGTCGCCCTCGCCCTCGGGGCCCTTGAACACCGCCGTCGCGAGCGTGAACTGGGTGGTGAAGTCATAGGTGAAGCGGCGCGTCTGGCTGTTGAACGGATCGCTCACCGACCACTGCAGGGCGAACGACTTGATCGTGAAGTCGAGCTGACCGGTGGGGTCGGGGATGATCGTCAGCGAGGTGTTGGGTGAGCTGCCGATGTCGACCGCGATCAGGCTCGGCGATGCCGGATTGGCGAGCATGCCCGAGAAGGCCAATCCCTGCAGGCTGACGAAGGCGAGGAACTGCTGCAGCACGGCCGGCGTGGCGCTCAGGTAGCTGCCGCTGCCGCCGACCAGCTCGACGACCGTCGCCGGCGTCAGCGGCGTGCCTTCGCCCGTGGCGACCAGGTTGACGTCGTAGCTCTCGGTCGATTGGCCGCTGCCGTCCGACGACTCGAGCACGTCGATCTGGATGTGGTAGGGCGAGTCGGGGCCGCTTTCGTCGCCCACGGCGAGCAGCGACGAGATCGACAGCAGCGGCGCCTGATCGCCTTCGTCACTCTCCTCGGGCGGCACGCCTGGCTCGGCCGCCTCGGGCGGCGGAATGGTGAGCGTGATGCTCGGATTCGAGACGTTGAGATAGACCAGCGTGAACGCGCCGTCCTGGATCGTCGCCGAGAGCGTGCCGGTCGGCATCAGGACGGTCTCGGCGTCGTAGGTCGAGAGATCGAGGGCGCCGGTGAGCAGCAGGTTGCCGCTCGGTGCGCTCAGGCCGTCGATCAGGGCGAGAAACGGCGCCGCGATGGTCGGAAACGGCAGCTGCGCCGTCAGGTTCTGCTTCGCGCCGCCGAAGACCTGGCTGCCTTTCGGATCGAACCACGGATAGGTGCCGTCGTCGGTGGAGAAGACGAACTGCGTGTCGGCGACGTCGAGCTGGTCGAACGGGAACCCGCCGAGGAAGGCGAAGGAGTTCGACCACGTCCAATCCTGCGGTCGGCTCTGGATCTGCACCACCAGCGCCTGGTTGTCGCCCTCGGTGCGCAGCGCGAAGATCAGCGTTGCGGGCGAGGCGATCGGCGCGCTGGCGCCGACGAACGGCACGTTGGCGTCGGTGACGGTGAAGTGATCGTCGACGATCTCGCCGACGTTCGACGCCTGGATCGTGATCAGGAAATCACTCGCCGCGGCGGTGAAGAACGCCTGTTGGATCCAGGTGTCGTAGTCCGGCGGCACCGTCACCGACGGATCGTTCAGGCCGCTGGTGAGAAAGGCGGCGTCGAGGGCGAAGGGGCTGCCGGCCGCATCGATCAGGGCCTGGCGGAGGGATGTCAGGGCGTCGCTCATGGTCGTGGTCCTCCTGCTCAGACCGTGGCGTACACGGCGAAGTGGTCACTCAATTTGTGGATCTTGCCGTAGTTGGCCCAGCCGGTCAGGGCCTTGGCCGGGCCGGCGCCGGGGTAGTTGGGCGCGACCGCGTTGGGCGCCGCGGGCGGCGGCGGCGGCACGGGCCAGTTGGCGGGCGGCATCAGGCTGTTGCTGATGCCGGTCAGGGCGATCGTGCCCTGCGGCGGGTTGCCGGGGATCATGCCGCCGACCTGGTTGAAGGGCGTGCCGGTCACCAGGTTCATCACCGTCGTCTGGTAGTTGTGCGGGCCGGGCAGGAAGGGCCAGACCAAGATGTTGTCGATCGATTCGAAGGGCGTGCCCGGCGGGACGAAGTTCGAGCCCATGTAGCCGTAGCCCGGGTAGAAGCTCTGGCCCGCGCCGCCGCCGTTCGACCACAGGAAGCGCGACGCGGCGGTCCGCCGCTTGCCGCGCAGATGGGTCGCGAAATAGCCCTTGTACTGCTCGAGCGAGCCCATCGGCGGCGCGCCGGCCATCGCGGTCTGCAGCAGGAGGGTGTAGTTGTGTACGTTGGTCAGCGGGTTGTACGCGTTCGAGCGCGCGCCCGTGTTGGTCAGCAGGCTGAGGTTGAAGTCGCCGCCGATCACGCGGTTCTCGTTCATGCCCAGCGGCCGGACGACGTCCCAGTTGCCCGCCAGGAAGGCGTTCATGTAGGCCGCGGCGGCGATGCCCTGCGGCGGCGAGTGGACAGCGAAGAGCGTCAGATCGCGCTGGATGGCGCCGGCCGCGTTGGTTTCGGTGAAGGTCACCATGGTCGGCTCGCGCAGGCCGCCGAAGACCAGGGCCGGACCGGCCGCGCCGCCGCCCATGGCGACGCTGTCGAAGTCGCGCCGGGCGGCCACCACGTTCTCGGCGAGTCCGGTCCGGCCCTGGTCTTCGGCGGCCTGCGCGAGCCGACCATGGTGACCTTCACCGAAACCAACGCGGCCGGCGCCAT
>JBCCOR010000228.1:0-7545 GCA_039025295.1 Acidobacteriota bacterium | reverse complement strand
TGGGGCTTCAGCCCCGGGAAACCGTCACCCCTCACCGGAACCGCCTGCGGATGTATTGCGCGCGTTCGCGGGCGGGTTTGCTCGGTTTATTCCGCGGTGTGCGTGTCGCCGTCTGGCCACCAGGCCGCATGACCCGCGCGGCGTAGCTGTTTGACGAACCGTTGATCGAAGGTCGCAATGGCGTCGCAGCGCTGCTGCTGGGCCACGGCGGTGAGGACGGCGTCCGCGAAGTCGCGCACGCGCGTGGGCCACAGATCCAGCACGATCGCCCAGGTGACCTCGTCGATGGCGCGCACGTTCGGCGACGCCAGCAGATCGTCGAGCAGCTGCGCGATCGCGATCGGTTCTTGGCGATAGAGGTTCGTGAGCACGTCGACCAGCTCGCTGAGCACGATCTGATGCATCAGCAGCGTCACGTCGCCGGCCTCGGCGCGCTCGAAGAGCGCGGCCGCGCGGGCCTGCTGCGCGGCGTTGCGATCGGTCACCAGTGAAATCAGCACGTTGGTGTCGACCAACACGCGCTTCACGATGGGTCGGTGCCCCGCAGCGTGCGCGCACGCGCGACGTCGCCGACCGCTGAGCCCGGGCCGACCTGGATGCGTCCGCGATGGGCCAGGAACGTCCGACGCGCGGGCACGATCCGCGCCTCGTTGCCCACAATCTCCCAGTGCAATTTGTCCTGCGGGCGCAGGCCCAGCTTCTGGCGGATTTCTTTGGGGACGGTGGTCTGGAACTTGGTGGTGATCGTCGACTGTGCCATATGGCCTCCTTACAAAATCGTACTGTTCGTAAGGGGAGGGCGTCAACGACGCTTGGCCGGCACGCCGGGCTGCCCGATCGCGCCGCTTCCGGATTCGTTCCGGGCGATAGGATCGTCGCGACGATGACCTGATGTGCGGAGGATTGGCGGCCGTGGAAATTTTCATCAGCTACAGCCGGGACGATGCAGCCTGGGCGGAGCGCTTCGAGCAGACGCTGAAGCCCGCCGTGCGCATGGGCGCGCTGACGCTGCGGCGCGATGTGCAGATCCAGGCCGGTGCGCGCTGGCGTGAGGAGATCCATGCGGCGCTCGAGCGCGCCGATGCGGCGCTGCTCTTGGTGAGCCAGGCGTTTCTCGCGTCGGACTTCATCATGGACGACGAAGTGCCGCTCTTGCTCGCGCGACACAAGCGCGGCGATATCGGCTTCTTCGTGGTGCTGTTGGAAGACTGCCTGATCGAGCGCTCACCGCTGGCGCCGTTTCAGGCGGTGCACGACCACGCAAAGCCGATTTCGGCGCTGCGCGGCCATCGTCGCAAGGCAGCGCTGGCGAGCATTGCGCGTGAAGTCTGCGAGGCAGCTGAGAACAAGCCGACACCGCCGGCCGCTGCGCAGACCGAACCCGACGGCGTGCGCGTGTCGATTCGGCGCTTGCCTGCCGCTGTGGCCAGCTTCGTCGGACGTCAGCGAGAACTCGAACGGCTCGACGCGCTGTGGACCGACGCGAACGTTCGCGTGGCGTCGCTCGTTGCCGACGGCGGCGTCGGGAAGACGGCTCTGACGCAGGCGTGGCTCGGTCGAATGGCGCAAGACGGCTACCGCGGCGCCGCGCGCGTCTACGCGTGGTCGTTCTACAGCCAGGGCACCGAGCGGCACGCGGCCTCGTCGGACGCCTTCGTGCTCGACGCGCTCCGCTGGTTCGGCGATTCAGCGCCGGAAACGGGCTCCGCGGTTGAGCGCGCGAAGCGCTTGGCGGATCTCATTCGCAAGCAGCCGACGCTGCTCCTGCTCGACGGCGTCGAACCGCTGCAGCACGGCAAAGGGAACGCGCGGGCCGGGCACCTGAAAGATCCCGCGCTGCGCGTGGTCTTGCGCGCGCTCGCCGCAGCCGACGGCGACGCTGCGCGTCATCTCTGCCTGCTCACGACGCGCGTGCCGGTTGGTGATCTCGACGCGCACGTCGACGCGCAGGCGCACCGCATCGATCTGGAAAATCTCGATCCCGCCGACGGCGTCGCGCTGCTGCGAGCGCTGGGCGTCGATGGTGCCCACGACGATTTGATGCACGCCGTCGAGCAGGCGCAGCGCCATGCGCTGGCGCTGCGCCTACTCGGTCGCTACGTCGTCGACGTGCTCGACGGCGAGGTGACGCGCGAGGCGATCGCCGACCTACTGCGGCCGACGTCGGACGACGATCCCGCGGCGCAGACCATGCTCGCCGCCTACGATCGCTGGCTGGCCGCCGACGGCAACGCACCCGAGCGCGCGATCGTCGATTTGCTCGGTCTCTTCGACCGTCCGGCGGATGCGGCCAGCGTCGAGGCCCTGCGCCGCGCGCCGGCGATCCCGAACCTCACCGACAACCTCGTCAAGCTGGCCGAAGGGCGCTGGCTGCGCGCGCTGCGTCGACTCGAGCGCATTGGTCTGCTGCTGCCAACCGCCGATGGGTCGCTCGACGCCCATCCGCTTGTCCGCACGCACGCGGCGGCGCGGCTGGAGTCCACGCGTCCTGCGGTGTGGCGTGCTGGGAACGTGCGGCTTTACAAGCACCTGACCCAAACGGCGGAGCACCGGCCCAATACGGTCGAAGGGCTGATGCCGCTCTACCAGGCGGTGGTGCACGGGTGCCGTGCAGGTCGGGTGCAAGATGCGTACGATGCGGTGTATCGAGAGCGCATTCATCGGGGTGGTGAGGTCTACAGCATCCACAAGCTTGGCCTGTTTGGTTCGGAGTTGACCGTGATGTCAGCTTTCTTCGAAGTTCCGTTTGCGCGTGTTCACCCATCGCTGCGTCGGTTGGCTCGAGCGGATCTGATGAACGATGTGGGTTTCGTATTGCGCGCGCTGGGTCGCTTGGACGAGTCCGAGGCGCCGATGCGGGCGAGCTTGGAGCAGTCCGTCGAAGCGGAGAATTGGACGGCAGCGGCAAGATCAGCTGGGAACCTGTGCATACTGCACGTGACGCTGGGCGCGCTGGATCAGGCGCTGGCGGACGCGAAGCGTTCCGTGGTGCTGGCCGACCGCAGCGGCGCCACATTCGAGCGAACGACCGGGCGCACGGGGCTGGCCAACGCGCATCACCAGCGGGGTGAGATGACGTCAGCGTTGGCGCTGTTCGAAGACGCGGAGGCGATGCAGGCAGAGCGGGAGCCGTCTACCCTGCCGCTGTACTCGCTTCAGGGCTACTGGTACTGCGATCTGCTTCTGGCGGACGGCGACGTGTCGTCGGCCCGTGCGGTCATCGAGCGGGCGGAATACGCGCTCGAGGTGTCGACGCGCAATAGCTGGGCGCTCGCTATCGGCCTCGACAATCTGAGTCTCGCCCGCGCCTGGACGATCCTCGCGCATCGAAACATCGCTGAATCGCCCGACGCATCGCAGCAAGCACAGACGTATCTCGACCGTGCCGTCGAGGGTCTGCGCACTGCGGGGCACGACTGGATATTGCCGCACGGCCTGCTCGCCCGCGCCACGTTCTCCCGCCTCGTCGACCGCGACGCCTCAGCCGCCGACGCCGATCTCCAAGAAGTCGAAGACCTCGCCGACCGCTCCGGCATGCGCCTCTTCGCCTGCGACGCGCATCTGGAGCGCGCACGTCTCCTGCGCGATCTCTCGACCGCCAACGACGCGCGCGACCGAGCGCGCACGCACGTCGCGGCCGCGAAGAAGCTGATCGAAGAAACCGGCTACCACCGCCGCGATCGCGAGCTCGCGAACCTCGAAGCGTGGCTCGACGAGAACGAGCCGCCGCACGACCTGGGTGCGTGGAGCTAGCCGGACGGCGCGGGATGTCGATGCGCATCTTCATCAGCTACAGCCGCAAAGACGCCGACTGGGCGGATCGGTTCGAGACGCTGCTGAAGCCGCTCGCGCGCGATCGGACGGTGCAGCTGTGGCGCGACGATCGGATGCGGCCCGGGGTCGACTGGCGCGCCGAGATCGAGCGCGGCCTGGCCGAGGCCGACGCCGGTCTGCTGCTGGTGAGCCCGAACTTCCTGGCGTCGGACTTCGTGATGGAAACCGAGCTGCCACGCCTGCTCGAACGCCACGCGCGCGGCAATCTGCAGCTCTTCGGCGTGCTGCTCGACGACTGCCTGCTCGAAACGACGCCGCTCGGCGCGCTGCAGTTCGCCCATCCGCACGACAAGCCGCTCGCCGATCTCGACGACGACGCGCGCGACGACGCCATGCTCGCGATCGTGCGCGCGATCCACCGGGCGTCGCAAGACGCCGCGCACGCCGGCGGCCTGACGGTCGACACCGGGGATCTGCCCAGCGCGACCGGACCCTTCGTCGGACGCGCGCAGGAGCTCGCCGATCTCGACGCCGCGCTCGCCGACGCCGCGATCCGCATCGCCACCCTCGAGGCCTGGGGCGGCGTGGGCAAGTCGGCCCTCGTGCAGGCGTGGCTCAGCCGGCTCGTGCGCGACGACTACCGCGGGCTGTCGCGGGTCTACGCCTATTCCTTCTACCGCCAGGGCGTCGAGGATGGCGCGTCGAGCGACGACTTCTTCGACAGGGCGTTCGCCTTCTTCGGCGAACCCCGACCGAAATACGCCGACGCGCGCGGACGCCGGCTCGCCGCGCTGACGCTCGCTGGGCGGGCGCTCCTGATTCTCGACGGCCTCGAGCCGCTCCAGGCCGCGCAGGATGGCGCGCTGCAGGATCCTGCGATGCGCGCGCTCCTCGTGGCGCTGGCCGACGGGCGTCCGGGGCCGGGCCTGTGCCTCGTCACCACGCGGCGGCGCGTGCCCGCGCTCGATGCGCGCGTCGACGCGACCGTGCGGCGCTTCGCGCTCGGTGACCTCAACGAAGACGACGGCGTCGCGCTGCTCCGCGAGCACAAGGCCGACGGATCCGATGCGGATCTGCGCCGGGCCGTGCGCGTCGCCAAGGGCCACGCGCTGACGCTGACGCTGTTCGGCAGGTTCGTCGCGCGGCGGCTGCAGCGCGACATCCGCCGCGCGGCCGAGGTCGATTTGCTCCGCCCCGACGCGGACGGCGTCCCGCGCGCCCGGCGCATGCTCGACCGAACCGTCGAGGACCTCGCCGATCGCCCGGCCGGCGATGTCCTGCGTCTCTTCGGTCTCTTCGATCGCCCGGCCGCGGCCGACTGCGTTGCGGCGCTGCGCCAGGCGCCCGCGATCCCCGGCCTCACCGATCGCCTCGTCGACCTCGACGAAGGCGACTGGCAGGAAGCGCTCACCGAGCTGCGCGATCTGGGCCTGCTGCTCGCCGAAGACCGCGCGCGGCCCGGCAGGCTCGACACCCATCCGCTCGTGCGCGCGTACGCGGCCGACCATCTCGACCCGGCCGCCGCCCGCGCGGGCCACGGGTGGCTCTACGCCCATCTGACTGCGACCTCATCGCACCGGCCCGACACGGTGGCCGAGATGGCGCGGCTCTACCAGGCCGTGATGCACGGCTGCCGCGCCGATCGGGCGCCGGAGGCCTTTGCCGACGTCTACCTCGCGCGCATCCTGCGGGGCAACGATCACTACGCGGTCAATCAGCTGGGCATGTTCGGCACGGAGCTGACGGCGCTTGCCGCGTTCTTCGACGTGCCGTTCACGCGGCCGCACGAGACGTTGATCCCGGTCCACCAGGCATTCGTTCTGGGCCAGGCCGGTTTTGCGCTCCGCACGCTGGGCCGTCTCACCCAGGCCCGCGCGTCCCTGCGGGCGTCCTTGGCGCGATTCGAAGCGCTCGAAGAGTGGCACCAGGCGGCGCGCACCGCGATCAACCTCAGCGACGTGAGCGTTGCGCAGGGCGCGCTGGCGTCGGCGCACGACGAGACCGCGCGCGCGGTCGCCCTCGCCGAACGGATCGGGGACGTGCCCGCGCAGGTCAGCCACCGTGCGGCGCAGGCCAGCGTGCATCATCAGCGCGGCAACCGGTCGGCGGCCGCGGCGGGTTTCGAAGCGGCCGAGGCGCTGCAGGTCGAGGCGCCGCGAGAAGACGGCAAGCGCGTGTATCCGTTTCTCTACGCCGTGCAGGGCTATCACTACTGCGCGCTGCTGCTGGAAGACGGATCGCCGCCGGCCGCGCGCGCTGTCTTGGCCCGCGCTGCCCAGACGCGCGCCTGGGTCGCGTTGCCCGGGTGGACGCTCGAGATCGCCCTCGACGACGTGAGCCTCGGCCGCGCCCACACGATCCTGGCGTGGGCCGGCGGCTCGTCCGAGTCCGCCGCCCAGGCGCGGACGCATCTCGACGCCGCGGTCGATGGCTTGCACGCCGCCGAGGCCAGTGACCATCTGCCGCACGCCTGGCTCGCGCGCGCGGCGTACCACCGCCTGATCGATCGTGACGTCGCCGCGGCCGAGGCCGATCTACGCGCGATCGACGATCTCGTCACCTTCAGCGGCATGCGCCTCTTCGCCTGCGACGCCCACTTGGAGCGCGCGCGGCTGCTGCGCGATTTGTCACCAGCCGACGACACGCGCGAGCAAGCACGCCCGCACGTCGACGCCGCGAAGAGCCTGATCGTCGAAACGGGTTATCACCGTCGCGACGGGGAGCTCGCGAACCTCGAGCGCTGGCTGTCGGGCGAGGCGATCCCGAAGGATGTCTTGGGCGCGTGGGGGTAGGCTGCCGAAGGCAGGCCGTAGAATGTAGAGCCTGGGGCTTGAGCCCCAGGCGACGGAGGCCTCCGCTAGAATCGTCGCGACGATGATGTGACATGCGGAGGTTCGTTGGCGATGCAGGTATTCATCAGCTACAGCCGAAAAGACGGCAAATGGGCGTCGCGCTTCGAAGATGCGCTTGCGCCGGCCGCGCAGGGCGGCACGGTGACGCTGTGGCGCGACGTGCATCAGGCGGCGAGCACGCGCTGGCGGCCGGCGCTCGCCGAGGCGCTCGACGCGGCGCAGGCCGGCTTGCTGCTCGTGAGTCAGGCGTTCTTCACGTCGACGTTCATCATGCAGGAGGAGCTGCCCGTCCTCCTCGAGCGCCATCGCCGCGGCGCCATCAAGCTGTTCATCGTGCTGCTCGAAGACTGCCTGATCGAAGAGACCGAGCTCGGCGAGATCCAGGCGGCGCACGACTACGCGACGCCGCTCATGCGACTCGACGGCGACGCGCAAGATGCGCAAATCCTCGCGATCGCGCGCCAGCTGGTCGACGCGGCCAAGCGCACGCATCTCCCCCGCGCCGGCAGCCAGCCGCCACCCGCGGACGTCCGCGTCGAGATCGACCGCCTGCCGCAGGGCACGGGCACGTTCGTCGGCCGCGCGGACGAGCTCGCGCAGCTCGATGAGATGTGGAACGACGCGCAGGTGCACGTGGCGTCGCTGGTGGCGTGGGGCGGCGTGGGCAAGACGGCCCTCACGCAGGCGTGGCTCGCGCGCATGGCGCAGAAGCAATACCGCGGCGCGAAGCGGGTGTACGCGTGGTCGTTCTACAGCCAGGGCACGGAGAATCGCGTCGCCTCGGCGGATGATTTCTTGCTGAAGGCGCTGGCGTGGTTCGGCGAGCCAGATCCGGCGTCGCTGTCGCCGAGCGCGCGGCCAACGCGCCTGGCCGAACGCGTGCTGGCCGAGCCGGCCCTGCTGATCCTCGACGGCTTGG
>JBCCOR010000227.1:0-7547 GCA_039025295.1 Acidobacteriota bacterium | reverse complement strand
GTCGAGCACCGACCAGCTCGCGCGGTGGATCAGCGGCTGGCCCGCGCGCAGCGCGGTCGACCAGGCGTCGCGCAGCGCGGCCCAGGCGGGCTGGGGAAAGACGGCGCGCGCGTCGGTGGCGCGGCGGCCGCGGCTCCATCGCCGGCGCGCGCGGCCGTCCGCGCGGGCGAAGAGCGGGCGCAGCACCGCCGGCACGGGATCGTCGACCGCCGGCGGACGCGGCAGATCGACGATCACCAGCAGCCGCGCCGCCCGACGCAGCAGGGCGCCGATGATGCCGCAGGGATCGACCGCGCCACCGTCGCCGAGGGTGACCGCGGCGGCCGGTGGCGCCGCCGGCGCGTCGGCGGCGGGCAGACTGTGGAGCGTCAGCGGCAAGCGCGTTGTGGCGATGGCCTCGGCGGTGTCCGTGTCCGCGTCGGCGGGGAAGGCGGCGCAGGCGCCGAGTGCGTCGGTGAGCTGGAAGCGCTGATCGCCGGTTGTCACCACAGCCAGCCGCGCCGGCGCGTCGGTCGCCGGCGCGTCGCGCGCGACGGGCGCGCGCTCGTAGCTCGGCAGGCCGCGACCCTGGAGCGCGAACGGTTCCACGAAGCTGCCGCCCGCCCGCAGGCGCTCGGGCACCAGCCACAGGCGGCGGTAGCTGCGGTCGACCGGCGCGGGCAGGCCGGCCGCCAGCGGCGTGATCTCGAAGCGCAGATGGGTTTCGTCCTGAGGCAGCACCCGCAGCGGCCAGCGCAGGGTGGCGCTGACCACGGGGAACGGCCGGTCGCTGCGCATACGCAGGACGTCGCGCGCGTCGAGCGCCGGGTTGCGTCGCAGCAGATCGGCGATCGCGGCGTCGTCGAAGCCGAAGAAGATCGGATGCTGCGCACGCCGTGCGTCGAGCCCGAGCGGTGCCAGCACCGCCTGGTCGACGGCGTGCAGCCAGCGCGCGTGGGCGTCGAGCGCATAGGGCGCGAAGAAAGCGTGGGCCAGGTTGGTGGTGGCGATCGCCAGCAGGCTGCGCGGATCGAGCGGCGCATCGAGGGCGTCGGGCGTCAGGGCGCGCAGCGCCCGCCCGGCGGTCGGCAGCGCATCGCGGCCGAAGAACGTCGCGTCGTCGACGCCGTGTGGCAGATAGGCGGTGAGCATCGCCGCCCACGCGCCGGCGCCGGTGCCGCAGAGGTAGCGCAGCGGACGCAGCAGATCGCGCCGCTCGAGCCCGGCCAGCACGCCGGCGGCAACCGCCAGCGCCCGCGGCCCGCGACCGCCCAGGCAGAGCGCGACGTCGCGGGTCGCGGCGGGCGGCCAGGTCGGCAGCCGCTGTTCCGGCAGCGGTGTCCCGGGCGTCCAGCGCCAGGTGGCGGCGCGGAGGACCGGGGGCAGAGCGCGCGGGCGAACATCCATGATCTGCCGCCGAGTGTATCGAATGGCGCGGCGGGCCCGCGCGCTCGATACACTGCGCCCATGCACGCACCGACCGCCCGCTCGTCCGACGATGCGTCTGCGATCGTCTCGGCTCCTGCGCTGCCGCCGTTCCTGCACGACCGGCTGCCGTTCGACCGCTGCGCGGTCGCGCTCGGCGGCGAGGCCGGGGTCGACGCCGGCCGCCGGATCCACGTCGTCGATCACGGACCGCGCGATGCACCAACCGTGCTGATGCTGCACGGCAATCCGATGTGGAGTTTTCTGTGGCGCAAGGTGATGGCCCTGCAGCAGGCGAAGGGCGGCGACGCCGTGCGCCTGGTGGCGCCCGATCTGCTCGGCCTCGGGTTCTCGTCGCATTTGCCGCGCGCGCGCGACCACACGCTCGAGCGCCACGTGCAGGCGATCGCGGCCGTCGTGCGCGCGCTCGACCTGCGCGACATCGTGCTCGCGATCCAGGACTGGGGCGGACCGATCGGCGTCGGGGTCGCGGCGGCGATGCCTGAGCGCATCGCCGGCCTGGTGATCGCCAACACGGCGGTCGTCCTGCCCGATCGTCTGCGCGGCAGCCGCTTCCACCGCTTTGCGCGGCGGCCGCTGATCAGCGATCTGGTCTTCCGCGTGCTGGGCTTTCCGATGCGCACGCTGCACAAAGTACAGGGCGATCCGGCGAGCATCCGCGGCGACGTCGCCCGCGCCTACCGCTGGCCGATGCGCCGCATGCGCGATCGCGTGGCGCCTCTCGCGCTGGCGCGCATGGTGCCTGACACCGAGCACCATCCGACCTACGCCGCGATGCGCGCCAACCAGAACTGGCTGACGGCGTGGGACGGACCGACGGCGCTGGTGTGGGGCCTGCGCGACCCGATTCTCGGCCGCGCGCTGCCGCGCCACCGGCGTGCCCTGCCCAACGCGCCGGTGCACGAGGCGCCCGACGCCGGCCATTTCCTGCAGGAAGAGGTGCCCGATCGATTCGACGCGGCGATCCGCGACGTGCGCCGCCGCGCGACGGCGCGCCGCGGCGCGTGAGCGATTGGGCTGCCGGCGCGCCCGCCGAGGGCGTCGTCCGCTATCGCCTGCGCCATCGCCTCGGACTGCGTCTGCCGCGCATGCGCTTCGCGCAGAACGACGACGGCGGCGCGCGCGTCGCCGCGATCTACGCCGCGCTCCAGGCCGACGGGCTGATCGGTCGCGATCCCGCGCGCTACGGCGGCGCGGCCTACGGCAACGTCAGTTTCCGGCTCGATGCGCGCGGCCGGTTCGCGATCAGCGGCACCCAGACCAGCGGCGTGCCGGGCTTCGATCCGGCGCGCTTCGCGGTCGTCGTGCGCTGCTGGCCGGCGGAGAATCGGCTGTGGTCGTTCGGTCCGGTGCCGCCGTCGTCGGAGTCGATGACCCACGCCGCGGTCTATGCGGCGCATCCGCGGATCGCGGCGGTCGTGCACGCGCACGATCCGGCGCTGTGGCGCGCGGGGCTGGCGCACGGCGGCTGGCGGACGACCCCGGCCGACGTCGACTACGGCACGCCGGCGATGGCCGCTGCCGTCGCCGCCGCGGTCGCCGCGGGCGACGAGACCGACGCGCTGCTCATGGCCGGCCATGAAGACGGCGTGATCGCCTACGGTCCGACGTTCGATGCGGCCGCCGCGCATCTGCGCGCGGTGCGGCGGCAGCTGGTGCACGACGCGGGCGTGCGCTGACGGGCGAACGTCGGCGGGTCAGTCGGCGTCGGGTGCGTCGCTGCTGTCGCTGTCGTCGTCGGCCGGCGCCGCGGGCAGCGGCTGGCCGGTGACGTCGGCCTCGCCCGGCGCGTCGCCGTGGGCGCTGCCCGCGCGGGTCACACCGGCCTCGCGCGGCGGCCGCTGCAGCAGGGCCGGCACGTTCGCTGCGGCCGCCGGCTGAGCCGACGCGTCGCGCGGCAGCAGCGCGGGCGGCTCCTGCTCGAGGAAACGCGTGTACTCGGCCTGGGCCCGCGCCAGGGTCGGATCGTCGTGAATGCCGTAGCAGGCCACCCGCGAAGCGAGCATCTCGCGATTCCAGGGGGTGTAGGGCTCGTAGGCAGCGAGCACCTCGCGGCACAGGCCGGGGAAGTCGAGCACCTGCGCCAGCTGATAGCGCGCCTCGCGCCGCGGCAGGCGGAATTGATCGTCGATGAAGGGCGTGGCCAGGGCGTCGAAGAGCTGGCGGCCGAGCGCGGCGTTGCGCTGTGCGAGGGTTGCGGTGCTGCGCAGCGCGGCGCGGATGATGAACGTATCGCCCCAGCCGTAGTCGCGCAGGCCCTCGAAGGCTTCCAGCAGCGCCTCGGCGGCGGCCGCGTCCTCGCTGCGCTTGACGTGCCAGATCGCGCGCAGCGCGGCGGCGTCGATCGGCTCGACCGCGGCCAGCGCGGCCAGCGCATCGGTCGCCTCGGCGACGCCGCGGTTGGCGAGGCCGTCGGCGACGAGGCGCAGATCGAAGATGTTGCCCGGCGTTTGATCCTGCTCCTGCCACGCGGCGAGCGCGCTGTCGATCCGGCTGCGGATGTAGAGCTGGCGGGCGTTGCGCCGGGCCGTGGCGGCCGCGTCGAGTTGATCGCGCTGCATCAGACGGGTGCCGGTGCCGGTGAAGAAGCGGACCTCACCCAGCTCGCGCAGGCGTGCTGCGTCGAGCGGGGCGCCGGTGGTGCGCAGCGGCGTGGTCGCGTCGAGTTCGGTCGACAGCTCGAGCAGCGTGCGCAGGCCGAAGCCGCTCGATTTGCCGACGTTGCGCGCGAAGCCGAACTCGAGGCGCGGCAGATCGTCGGTACTCAGGCTGTCCTCGTCGAGCGTGGCGGCGACCGTGTCGGCGAGCTTCTGGTTGCCGATGTAGCCGGTGAAGAGACCCTCGATGTCTTCGACCTGCCAGGTGTGACGCAGGGCCCGGCGGTAGGGCTCCTGCGCGGTCCGCGCGCGCAGCTGATCGAGGTCGTAGGTGATCGGGTTCATCGACGCCATCAGCATCAGGTCTTCGGTGTGGGTCGTCCAGGTCTCGACGTAGGGGAAGACCGAGCGCAGCGTGGCGTAGACCGTGCGGATGACCTCGGCGTCGACCTCGTAGCACTGCACCCACTGCAGGAAGATGCCGTCGTCGGTCAGCCGGTCGGCGATCGCGCCGTAGAAATCTTTGGAGAACAGGCTGGCGATGCCGGCGCGATATGGATTCGACGGCTCGGAGAAGATGACGTGGTACTGCTTCTTGCTCGCGAGCACGAACTCGCGACCGTCGCCGGCGTAGTTGTGCACCTTGGGGTTGTTGAGCACGTCGCCGTTGACGCCGTGGAATTTGTCGGCCATCGCGATGATCGACGGCTCGAGTTCGACGACGTCGACCCGATCGATCACCGGCACCAGGCCGAGCCAGCCGGCGGTGCTGCCGGTGCCGAGGCCGATCACCAGCGCTTCTTTCGGTTCCGGATGGACGATCGCGCCGAGCAGGCCGCTCATGATCTGCGTCGCCGCGTCGCCGCGCGCGCTGCCGTCGACCTTGCCGTTGGCGGTGAAGTAGTTGTCGCCGCCGGCGGTGGCGGTGACGGCGACGCTGATCTCGACGCCCTCCGACTCCCAGATCAGACGGTCGCGCAGATCGCGGCGGGTGCGGTCGATGGTCTGCTGGTTGCCGTAGTCGAAGTCGATGCGGCCGGCGCCGATGCCCTGATGGCGCCAGAAGGCGGTCGGGCCGGCGGCGGTGGTCAAGGCGATCGCCACCAGGCCGAGCGCGGCCGGCAGCCACGCCTTGCGCCGCGCGCTGCGATCGAGCACCAGCGCGATCGCGCCGGTGATCACCAGCATCACGGTCAGCAGGCGCCACAGCGTGGGCGCCGAGAACAGCGGCAGCAGCAGGAAGCCGCCGGCCAGCGAACCGATGATCGCGCCCCAGGTGTTCCACGCGTAGGCGATGCCGACGTCGCGGCCGACGCCCTTGCGGCCGCCGCCGAGCAGCGCGATCAGCAGGGGGAATTGGTAGCCTGAGATCATCGACGCGGGCAGCACGACGATGCCGGTGATCACCAGCCAGCTCACGACCAGCGCGTCGAAGCCCGCGGCCGCCACGGGCCGGGTCAGGATCGCCAGCATCGCCAGACGGTCGCCGAGCGCGAACGGCACGATCAGGAAGAACGCTTCGAGCATGCAGGTGATCGAGAGGGCGAGATAGGTCGGTCGGCGGGTTTCGGCGCCGCGGCCGTAGAGCAGACCGCCGAGCCCGATGCCGAGCAGCGCCACCGCCAGGATCAGGCCGAAGGTGTACGACGAGCCGCCCAGCACGGGCGCGAGCATGCGGTACCAGACCAGCTCCATCACCAGGAAGGCGAAGCCGACGATCGCGGCCGCGGCCAGGGTGAAGCCGAGGTAGGTGCGCCCGCTGCGCGCCTCGTCGGGCGCCGCGTCCGCGGTCGCGTCGGGCGCCGCTTCGGCCGCTTCGCCGGGCGCGTCGTCGAGATCGTATTCGGGCTTGCGCGCCTCGGCGCGCGCGATGATCGCGACCAGCAGATTGAGCGCCGCCGCGCACAGGATGGTCTTGCGGATGCCGATCGCCTCGAGGAAGACGAAGTTGGTCAGCATGGCGCCGCTGACGCCGCCGAGGGTGTTCATGCCGTAGAGCCAGGCGGTCGATCGGCGTCCGCGATCGGCGCTGCGCGACACCGCGCGCGCCGCGGCGGGCAGCGTGCCGCCCATCAGCGTGGTCGGCACGCCGAGAATCACCACCGCCAGCACCAGGCGGCTGGCCGTGCCGCCGAAGATGCCCAGCTCGGTGGCGCCGCCGAGTGCGATGTAGAAGCGCTGCACGAGCACGATCAGCAGCGGACTGATCGCCGCCAGCAGCGAGATGCCGATCTCGAGATTGCCGTACATCGTCAGCGGCGAGGCGCTGCGCTCGGCGCGTCGTCCGAGCAGGATGCCGCCGAGGCCGAGGCCGCCCATAAAGATCGCCAGCACCGCTGCGGTGGACGCCGTCGAGGCGCCGAAGATATAGCGCAGCAGGCGCAGCCAGACGATTTGATAGGCCAGGGCGCAGAAGCCCGAACCGAACAGGAAGAGGCTCACGCGAGCGGTGGGGGAAAGGCGCATGCGGAATGGACTCCGAAAAGAGCGTCGGCGGGTGCCGGGTGACGGCTCGAAAGGCTGGCGAAAACGCGCTGCCGACTGTATCAGCCGGTCGCCTCGTTCCGCCGGTCGGGTCTGCGCGCTGTCGCGCGCCCCGCCGCCGCCGACGCGCTCAGGACACCGAGGCGGCCGTCGACGGCGCGAGCGTGATCCGCTGCGTCGTCGACGGCTGGGCGGTCGCCGTGGACTGCGGCGCGTACGTCGGCCGTTTGCCGTCGCCCCTGTCGTCACCGTCGCCGCGCAGCCGGTCGAGGACGCGGCGCTGCATGGCCGCCAGATCCTGGGCGCTCGCGGTCGATTCCTGGCTGGCCGGATCGGGCACGATCTTCCAGAAGCGCGCGCGCAGGGTGGCGTCGTCGACGTCGCGCAGGGCGTTCGCCCGCGGGCTGCCGGTGTGCGCGTGATGCGCGCCGAGCAGCGCCCGCAGCAGCGGCAGATCGAGCGCGTCGTCGAGTGGATCGATCCGTACCGCGTCGCGCTGGATGCGTCCGCCGAGGCCGTCGGCGCCAGCGTCGTCGGCCTCGTGGCGCGGCCGGCCGGCGTGGACGTAGGCGACGCCGCCGCTCATGCCGGCGCCGAAGTTGCGGCCGATCGCGCCGAGCACCAGCACGACGCCGCCGGTCATGTATTCGCAGCCGTGGTCGCCGCAGCCTTCGACCACGGCGTGGGCGCCGGCGTTGCGCACCGCGAAGCGCTCGCCGACCTGGCCGGCGGCGTAGAGCGCGCCGCCGGTGGCGCCGTAGAGCAGCGTGTTGCCGGCGATGACGTGGCGTTCGGGCTGCGCCGCGATCGGGCTGCCGGCGGGCGGTCGCAGCGCGATCGTGCCGCCGTGCAGGCCCTTGCCGACGTAGTCCTGCGCGTCGCCGTCGAGGGTCAGCGCGATGCCGTCGCCGAGAAAGGCGCCCAGGCTCTGGCCCGCGCTGCCCGCGAGCGCGACGGCGACCGGCGGCAGGGGCGCCCGGGTCGGGTCGTCGCCGGCGCGGCGCGCGGTCTCGGCCGCCGCGCGCATGCCGGCCAGGCGCG
>JBCCOR010000226.1:0-7569 GCA_039025295.1 Acidobacteriota bacterium | reverse complement strand
TCGGCTGGTCGTCGCCGTCGGCGACCAGATTCTGACCGTTCTTGAGATTGAGCATGTGCACGGTCTGAAAGAGCTTGCGCAGGGCGATGCCGTCGAGCTCGCGCACCACGCTGCACTTGACGATCTTGTTCCACAGCAGCTCGAGCTGCAGGGCGGAGTTGGCGGCGCTGAGATGGGCCGTGGTCTTGTTGGCCTTGAGCCCCTCGACCGCCAGGCCGCGGCGCTGCTCCATCAGCTTCATCGCCTTGTAGCGCTCGATGCGCTTGAGCAGGCTGACGTCGGCCGGCGCCAGGCGCTGGGCCTTGGACAGGAGCGCGATCGCCTTGTCGAAGAAGCCGTCGTCGGCGTACGAATCGGCGACGAAGACGTATTCGTCGATCGCCTTGACGGCGCTGTTCAGCGCCAGCTGCACCTCGGCCATGCGCAGATGGGCGTGCAGATCTTTGGGCTGCCGCTTGATGCGCGCCTTGAGCGCGTCGGCGGCGTCCTCGTAGCGTTCGAGCGTAATCAGGTCGTCGATCGTCAGCTCGCGATCGCTCTGCGGTTCGCGCGCGGAACGCTTGCCTTTCTTGCCGCTGAAGAGTTTGCCGATCACCGATGGATTCCCGAGCGCCCGCGTGCGAGCGCGCATCGTTGTCAGGAGAAGAGCGCGAAACGTCAGTATAGCCGAGGCGCGCGCCGAGAGATGCACTACAATCGAAGCCCCATGGGTTCCGATCCCTTCTTTCGCTTCGTCTTCGGCCTGTACTGCGCGGTCGCGGGACTGCTGCTGATCTACCTGCCCTGGACCTCCGGCTGGGAGCGCATCATCGCGCAGTTTCCCGACGTGCTGCAGCTGCTGAACCGACCCACGCTGCGCGGCGCGGTCAGCGGCTTCGGGCTGGTTCATCTCGTGCGCCTGATGGCCGAGATCGACGACACGCTGCGCGCCATGGTCCGCGCCGCGACCGACGACGCCCCTCTGTGAGCCGCGCATCTTCCTTGTGATTCCCTCACCGCCCCATCCGTTTCGCCTGCTCGCGATCAGCGACGCACGGGCCCGCCGACCGTTCGGCGATCTGGCGTCGTGGTGCGACGCGTTGGCGGCGACCTGGCGGCGCGGCGCGCCTGCATCGACGCCCGGGCTCGCCGTGCAGATCCGCGACAAGGACGCCGGCGACGCCGCGCGCCTGGCGCTGGCGCGCACGGCCCGTGCGCGTCTCGCACCGCACGGCATCGGCGTGTGGCTGAACGGCCGCATCGATCTCGCGCGCGCCGCCGGCGCCGACGGCGTCCATCTGCCGGCCGCGGGCGTGCCGCTCGCCGTCGTCCGGCCGCACGCCGCAGCCCACGCGCTCGGCGTCGGCGTTGCGGGGCACGATCTCGACGACGTCGACGATGCGCGCCGCGACGGCGCCGACTACAGCACCTTCGGGCCGATCTTCCCAACCCCGAGCAAGCCCGATCGCGACGCCGACGCAATGCCGGGACCGGACGGCCTGCGCGCGGCCGTCGCGCGCGCGGGCGCGCTGCCGCTGATCGCGCTCGGCGGCCTCGACGACGTCGCGCGCTGCGACGCGGCGATCGCCGCGGGCGCGGCCGCCGTCGCCGGCATTCGTCTCTTCCACGATCTCGACGCCCTGCAACAGCTGCGCGACGCCGCGGCGACGCTGCCGTGGCAGCGCGCGCCGGTCGCGGCCCAGCGCACGCGGGCGACGGCATGAGCCATCACCGCGTGCTCGCCGTCGGGCTCGACGTGGTCGAGGTCGACCGCATCGCCGCCGTCCACCGGCGGCGCCCCGAGGCGTTCGTGCGCAGGCTGTGCCGCCCCGGCGAATGCCAGGACCGCCGCGGCCCGGCGCTCGACCAGCATCTCAGCGGCCTCTTCGCCGCCAAGGAAGCGGTCCTCAAGGCCCTGGGCACCGGCTGGGCTGAGGGCCTGGCCTTCCGCCAGATCGAAGTCGTCCGCCGGCCGGGCGGCGCGCCGGCCGTGCGCCTGCACGCCGCCGCCGCCGATCGCGCGCGCAGCCTCGGCGTTGCGCGCATTCATCTATCGATCACCCACGAGCGCCGCCACGCCGCGGCGGTCGCCGTGCTCGAGGGCGTGGCGCCGCCGACCGACACCGCGCACGATCCGCTGTCGCCCTACGCCGCCGACCCGCCCGCACTCCACCGCGACGCGTGATGCGCACCGCGCCGACGCGTCCCTCCTGCCCCTGAGGCCGATGACCCATCCCGCCGATCGTCCGACCGCCCTGCGCGACCGCGCCTTCCCGAAGCGTCTCTATCTGCTGCTCGCCTTGATCGTGCTGGTGCTCGATCAGTGGAGCAAGTGGCTGATCGAGGCGCATCTGCCGCTCTACGCCTCGATCGACCTGATCCCGGGCCTGAACTTCACCCATGTGCGCAACACCGGCGTCGCCTTCGGACTCTTCGCCGCCCACGGCGACGCGATGCGCACCGCCGTCCTGAGCGGCCTGGCGCTGGTCACGCTCGGGATCCTCGGGGTCTACTTCCGCCGCATTCCGCGCGCTGAGCGCCTGCTGCTGACCGCCCTCGGGCTGGTGCTCGGCGGCGCGGTCGGCAACCTGATCGACCGCATCACCAGCGGCGGCGTGACCGATTTCATCGACGTCTACGTCGGCACCTACCACTGGCACACGTTCAACATCGCCGACAGCGCGATCTCGGTCGGCATCGGCGTCATGCTGCTTCATGCCTTCCGTCCGGAGCTCGGCCGCGTCGACAAGGTCGACCCGGCGATCGACGGCGGCGGCGGCGAAGCGGCGGACGCGGAGGGCCGTCCGTGAGCGCGCACAATTCCGGCACGGCGCACGACGACGCGCCGCACGGCGAGACCGATTGGACGATCGACGACGACGATCCGGCGATCGGCACGCGCCTCGACCGCGCGCTCGCGGCCCGGCTCGACGTCGCCCGCAGCCGCGTCCAGCGCTGGATCGACGGCGGCGCGGTGACGGTCAACGCGGGCGCGGCGCGCGCGTCGGCCAAGCTCGCGGCCGGCGACCGCGTCGCGATCGACGACGACGCTGTCGCCCGGCTCGAGCCCGAGGTCGGCCTCGCGCCCGACGACGGTCCGCTGACCGTGCTGCACGCCGACGACGATCTGCTGCTGGTCGATAAGCCGTCCGATCTGGTGATCCATCCCGGCGCGGGCGTGCGCGCGGGCACGCTCGTCCATCGACTGCTCCACCGCGCGCCCGATCTCGCGTCGACGCCGGGCATCGGCGGCGCGCTGCGGCCCGGCATCGTCCATCGCCTCGATCGCGACACCACGGGCATTCTGGTGGTTGCGCGCAGCGCCCGCGCCCATCGCGCGCTGAGCGACGCGTTCGCCGCGCGCACGATCGGCAAGCGCTATCTGGCGCTGGTCTACGGAACGCCGACGCCCGAGGTCGGCCGCATCGAGGAGCCGATCGGACGCCATCTGCGCGACCGCACGCGCTATGCCGTGCGCGCAAACGGCCGCGCCGCGCGCACCGACTACCGCGTGCGCGCGCGCACCGCCGACGGCGCGCTCAGCCTGCTCGAGATCGCCCTGCACACCGGCCGCACGCATCAGATCCGCGTCCATCTCAAGGCGATCGGCCATCCGCTGCTCGGCGATCCGGTCTACGGCGAGGCGCGCTGGCGCGCGCTGCCGCCCACCCTGCGCGCCGCCGCGCGCGACGCACCGCGGCCCACGCTGCACGCCTGGACGCTCGCCTTCGCCCATCCGGCCGACGGCCGGCCGGTGCGGGCACGCGCCGCCGTGCCCGCCGACCTGCGCGCGCTGTGGACCGCCCTGGCCGACGCCGACGATCCCTGGCCGACCGCGATCGGCGCGCACGTCGACGCCTGAGCCGTACCGGCAGCGCGTGCGCGCGAACACAACAACGCCCCGCATCGGACCGCGCGAGGCGGACGCGATGCGGGGCGCGAAGGGACGCCGCGAACGGTGGAATCAGCCGCCGTTGGCGAGGCGCTCGAGCAGGGCCAGCGTGTCGCGACCGACGACGCCGTCGACCGTCAAGCCGTTGGTGCGCTGGAAGTCCTCCACCGCCCGTCGCGTGCCGCGACCGAAATCGCCGTCGACGGTAATGCTGGCACCGGCGCGGTTGAGCAGGTCCTGGATCTCGCTGACCGCGGGCGTGCGATCACCCTGCGAGATGAAGCCTGAACCCGCCCGAACCTCGTCGATCGTCGCCGGCGGACGCTCGCGGAAGAGCGTGTTGGTGACATCGGGCGAGAACAGGCCGTTGGTCCGCTGCTGCCACTGGCCGTCCCGCCAGACCTCGAAGTGCAGATGCGGTCCCGTGCCGATGCCGGTCGAGCCGACCGTACCGATCTGCTGCCCCGGCTGCACGACCGCGCCTTCTGGCACGTTGAAGCCCTGAAGATGGAAGTAGCGGGTGAAGAGACCCGTTTCGTTGCCGTTGGCGTCGAGCTCGTTCAGGGTGATGAAGTTGCCCGCGCCGCCGGCCTGGAAGCCGCGGCTGATGCGGCCACCCGTCGCGGCGAGCACCGGCGTGCCCGGCGCCGCACCGAAGTCCCAGCCGCGGTGCGGGCGCACCGTGCCGAGCACCGGATGGACGCGGTTCGGGTTCGGCAGGCTGGTGATCGGCGTGCTCAGATCACCCAGCGGCGCGTGCAGGAAGCCGCCCGGGCGGCTGCTGCTGTTGGCGGCGACCTCCTCGAGGCGCGCCAGGGTGGTCCCGCCAACGACGCCTTCGAGACCCGCCGGCGGGGTCAGGCCCTCACGCTGCTGGAAGCGCTCGACCGCGGCCTTGGTGTTCGACCCGAACTGGCCGTCGACCCCGACCGGCACGCCGACGCGGTTCAGCAGCTGCTGGACCTCGCGCACCGAATCGCCCTGATGGAACTCGCGCAGGGTGGTCGAACCCGCGCGCACGGCGTCGAGCGCCGGGCCGTCCGTGAAGCCGGTCGGCGCGGTCACGTCGGCGAGCTGCTCGAGCGTGGTCAGGCTGGTCGCGCCGATCACGCCCTCGAGGCCCGGCGGTGCGATCAGGCCCTGGGCCTGCTGGAACTGCTCGACGCTGGCCTTGGTCGGCGCGTCGAAGCGGCCGTTGACCCGCGTGTCGAAGCCGGCCCGGTTGAGCAGCTCCTGCACCTGGGTCACCGACTCGCCGGCCTGCCCCTGACCGAGGAAAACGTCGCCGCCCGCGCGCACGGCGTCGAGCGCCGGCGCGGCGCCCGGCGCCGGCTGGCGCGGATCGGTGACCGCCGGCGGCTGGCCCGCCAGCAGCTCGAGCTGCGCCAGGGTGTTGCTGCCGACCACGCCCTCGAGGCTCGGCGGCGGCACCAGGCCATTCTCGCGCTGCAGTTCGCGCACCGCGGCGCGGGTGTCGGCGCCGAAGGTGCCGGTCACCGTGTGCGGGAAGCCGGCGCGGTTGAGCAGATCCTGGATCTCGACCACCGAGCCGCCTTCCTGGCCTTCGCCGATGAAGAGATCGGGGTTGGCGCGGATCTGGCTCAGACGCGGCGCCTCACCCGCCTGCGGCACGCGCGGATCGATGATCGACGGATCGGGAATCACGTCGCCGTTGATCTCGAGCAGGCTGTCGAGCGTCGTCCGTCCGACCACGCCCTCGAGGCCCGGCGGTGCCACCAGGCCCTGATCGAGCTGGAAAGCGTTCACCGAATCGCGGGTGGGGTCGTCGAACGTGCCGCTGACGGGCGTCGTGAAGCCGGCGCCGTTGAGCAGCTGCTGCACCTGATCGACCGACGAGCCGACCTGGCCGACGCCCATGAAGACGTTGGGATCGGCCTGAATCTCGGCGAAGGTCGGCGAGATGCCCGGCTGCGGCGCGCGCGGATCGTCGCCCGGGATCGGCGTCGGGACGGGCGTCGGGGTCGGCGTCGGCACGATGCCGGCGCCGTTCTCCAGCGCCTGGAGGGTCTGGGCGCCGACCACGCCGTCGGCGATCAGGCTGTTGGCGCGCTGGAATTCCTGAACCGCCGCCGTCGTACCGCCGCCGAAGTCACCGTCGACGATCAGGTTGGCGCCGTTGGCGTTGAGCAGCTCCTGCAGGCGGCTGTTGGCCGTGGTGGTGCCGACGCGCTCGGGGCGTCCCGGCTGCTGCAGCGCGGCGCGACCGGCGCGCACGTGGTCGAAGGCGATGTCGGCGGCCGCGGTGTCGAGCTGGCCGTTCAGCGCCGGCGACGACACCGAGTTGACCGCGCGGGCGCGGCGCACCTGGTCGTCGGCGACCTTGCCGATGTTGTTGTCGAAGCCGGCCGCGCTCAGGCGGCCGTCGGGACCGTAGTAGCTGTCGACCCGCGCCTCGACGATCTCGCGCGGCGACGGCGCAGCGCCGAGGTCACGCACCTGGTCGAGGAAGCCGCCGCTCGCGGTCGCCGCCAGCGGCGACTGGGTGTAGAGATCGAAGAACTGCGCCGCGGTCTGGTTGAACGCATCGCAGGTCAGGCCGGCGGCGTTGGCCGCCGACTCGAAGCGCGGCACCTGGTTGCGCAGCTGGCCGAGCCAGAAGCGATCGGCCTCTTCCGGCGTGCTGACGCCGTGGGTCGCCGCCTGCACCGAGAAGCTGCCCAGGTTGCGCGCGTCGTTGCCCGGATCGAGATGACCGAAGTAGCTGTCGTTGAAGCCGCCCGAGACGGTGCGGTTGCCCTCCGACACGCCGATGCCGAGCGCCAGCGGGGTGTTGGCGTTCGCCAGCTGGTCGCCGAGGTTCCACTGCGCGCCGGTGGCGTTGAGCTGGGCGATCTCGATCGGCCCGGCCGCGGTTGCGGCCAGGGTGGCGTCGGTCGCGCCGAGCGCCGCCAGCGGATCGGCCGCGAGCGCGCCGTCCACGCCGGTCGCCAGCGCGAGCGGATCGGCCGTGGCCGCAAGAACGCCCTCGGTGCCCGTCGCCAGCGCGAGCGGATCGGCCGCGGTCAGCGTGTCGAGCGCGTTGACGGCCGTGGTCAGCGTGCCGTCGGCCGGCACCGCCAGCGCATCGACGGCCAGCGGCTCGGCGACGATCGGCGCGCCATCGAGCGCCAGCGCGGTCGTTTCGAACGGCAGTGACGCGTCGGTGACGGCCGCGTCGAGCGACTGCGTTGCGGTCACGGGCCCCGCGGTGACGGCGGCGGCGTCGAGCGTCGTCGCGTCGAGCGCGGGCATCGCGCCGTCGAGCGCCAGCGCGTCGAGCGACGCGGTGGCCTCAGCCAGGCCGGCGTCGGGCACCGGCGCCAGCGCGATGTCGCCCGGCGCGACGGCGGCGTCGGCGACCGGCAGCTCGACCGCGGCGGTGGCGGCCAGCGCGGTCGGCGCGATCTCGCCCTCGGCGCGGGTGGTGACCAGGCCGAGGCCCGGCGCGGTCTCGGCGACCGGCGTCTCGACCGCGGCCGCCTGGACCTCGGGCAGGATCGGCGCGGCGCCGTCGTCGACCGCGAGCTGATCGAGCGACGCTGCGGCCGTCGCCAGCCCGTCGTCGGCCGGCGCGGCCTCGGCCACCGGACCCGAGAGCACGGTCGCGGCCGGCGTCGTCTCGGTCACCGTGGTCGTCACGGCGTCGGCCGACGCCTCGGGCGCCGCGAAGACGGCGTTGCCGCTCGGCAGCTCGCCGG
>JBCCOR010000225.1:0-7593 GCA_039025295.1 Acidobacteriota bacterium | reverse complement strand
GCATCGACGAAGGCGGCATGATGGCCGAGGGCTGCATTGTCGACAAGCGCTGCGGTCCATCCGTCGCGCCGTCGTCTCGCTGACGCTGCGCGTTACCGGCGGCTGGCGCGATCGGTCGGCCCAAGCGATCGACCCACAGCGTGTCGTGATCCGGCGCTGCGTGGCTGCCGGCTTCGGCGGCTGCGGGGTCGGCCAGCCGCACCCGGCGCGCGTGGGGGAGGGACCGCAGCAGGGCATCGCGTCGCGGTCCGGGCTCGTCGTCGTCCAGCGGCACGACCACGCCGCCTGCCCGCCACGCGGCGAGCAGCGCCACGGGCAGGGCGGGCACCCGCGGCAGCGCCAGCGCCACCGGCGTGCCCCGGACGACGCCCCGACGCGCCAGCCGATCGGCGAGACGCGTCGCATGGCGCAGCCAATCGTCGTAGGACAGCCGCAGCTGCGCGCGGCCGTCACCATCGACCGCGACCACAGCGGTGCGATGCGGCTGGCGCGCGGCCCAAGCTTCTACGTGATCCAAGAAGGACGAGCGCGATGAAACTCCGATCACGCGCAGGATGGTAGCAGCGCCGACGGGCCGGCGGCGGAATTCCTCGACCGACGACGATCGATTCCACACCGGGCGATTTCACGCGCACAAAAAAAGGCGGTGCCGAGGAGACATCGGCACCGCTGGAACCCTTGCAGACTGGTCTGGGAGCGATCTGGAGACCGCGTCCGCAGACGAATCATGGTTATAGCAGGGATCGTGCCAATATCGGGACCAAAGCGAGAGAATCTTTTCCCTGAGGTCCCAGTTGTCTTTCAAAAAGAAAATCTCTGGATTACGCAGATCATCCAGGTCCACGAAGCACAGTGCCTGCGGCAGCTCTGCTGATGACGTGAGACAGAAAGCGGGAGATATTCCCTTTTTTAGGACGCACTAGGAGACAGCGTCTGTCTCGCTTTCGGTCACAACGTCCGCAAACGTCTCCATATCGGCATCATTCGCATCCTGATCTGTCGGCGACGGCGGATCAGGCGCGTTCGACGCCGACACATGGGCGCGTGCGCACAGCTCCAGCTGCAGGACGAGGCGACTCATCTCGCGCCAGTCCCGCATTCGATACAGATGCGTGAGGTAGTCCCGGATATGCGGTACGGGCAGATGGAGCGCTTCGAACGACGCGGCCGCGCCCTGCAGCGAGCGCAGGAACTCGACCACGAACTCGAGGCGGCGAAGATCGTCCTCGGCGCGCATCTCGTCGACGACGCCGTCCGGTGCGCGGGTGCTGAGCTGGTAGGCATCGAGCCGCTCGAGCGCATCCTTGGCCTGCTCGAAAAGCTGCTCGAAGCGCAGGCGCTGCGAGAAGTGCGGTGCCAGCATCTGCGACAGCGCCTGGGGATCGCCGAGGGTCTCGGACGACACCACGGCGACCGGGCGCTCGACGGGCGCGCCGACCTCGGCGGCCTCGTGCTCGCGCAGCGCCATCAGCACGCGGTCGATGTCGCTGATCTCGGCGCGCAGCGTGGTCAGCAGGTCGTCGAGGGTGCCGACGTCAGCGTCGAGCGCCACGCCTGACACGACGGCACGCAGCGGCCGCGTGGATGGCGCGCTCGCGGCATGCGCGTCCGGGCTTTCGCGCAGCGCGCGCTCGAGCGCGATGTCGGTGTCTTCGAACGAGCGTTTCGCCATGATCCTCGATCGAGGAGGTGGTCTAAGATGACAGTCAATATACCAGCCTCCCGCGCCGCAAAGCGCGCGCCGCGGCCGCGCGGGAGTCGCCCGCATCGAACGCCTGGAGAACCGAGACGTGACCGAATCGCCCCATCCCCGCCCGATCCCGACCGTCCTGCTGATCGCCCTGGCGCTCGGCCTGCTCGCCGCGCTCGGTGCGGGCCCATCGCCGACGCACGCCGCGGAATTCCGGCTCGGCGCCGGCCTGCACTATTGGAATGCCGCAGAAGATCTGATCGACGATCGGCTCGAAGAAGACGGCCTCGGCGGGGTCATCACGCTGCAGTACGTGCCCGACGGCCTGTTTCGCCTGGGCCTCGACGTCGAGATCCTGCCCGACGGCTTTCCCGGCGCCAACGACAGCGAGGCGCTCGCGCCGGTGGCGTTCGTGATGGTCGGACGCAGCGGCCTCTACGCCGGACTCGGCGTCGGCGTGACCTTCGGCGACGGCGGCGGCTCACCCTCGGATCCGTTTTACGTCGGCCGCCTCGGCTTCGATTTCGAGATCGTGCCGTCGGTGCATCTCGACGTTCACGCCGACTACCGCGCCGACGCCGTGTCGGAACTCGACAGCCCTGACGTCGACACGATTACGGTCGGCGCTGCGGTGCGCTTCGCGTTCTGAGGAAGCGGGCGAATCAGGCCGCGAGGCCGAGGAACCCGTTCAGGGTCTGGCTGAGCACCTCGCCGCCCAGGCGACCGAGGATCAGCACCTTGTTCTCGCGGATCATCTCTTCGCGGCCCGAGGCGTTCGGCACGTCGCCAAGCTGCGGCACGTGGCCCTGCTGCTCGAGATCGCCGTAGGTCGTCTCGGCGTAGAGGAAGCGGTTGTTCGCCGGCCCGAGGAAGAGCAGGAAGCGCGGCGGCTGCTCAGGATTCGCCGGCAGGCCCATGAAGTCGAGGCGCACGGTCTCGCCGTTCAGCATCGCCGACATCGGCAGGCGGTAGAGATCCTGGATGATCAGCACGTCCTCGTGCTGCATCAGATAGCCGTCCTGCAGCAGCATCTGCATGAGGTTGTCGCGGTCGAGATCCGACGCCTGCGGGAACATCTGGTTGAACACGGCGATCGCGTTGGCGTAGGGCACACCCTGCTCGGCGCTCGCTTTGTGGGCTTTCCAGATCGCGCGCATGGCGTTGGCGGCGATCGAGCGCATGGCGATGCGATCGCCCTCGACCGCCAGCGTCTGCTGATCGAGGTCGCGCTGCATGAGCTCGGCCCACGCGGTCAGCGGCTTGGGCGCGTCGATCTGCAGGCCGTCGGGCTGGAAGACCGCGATCACGCCGGCGTTGCCCTGGATGAACACCGGAATGCGCACCGGCTGCTCGCGCTGCGGCTGCACCTGCGTGCTCTGCAGCAGCGCGGTCGGCTGCGCCAGGATGCGCAGGCCGTGGAACGTGGGCGACACCGGCAGGCCGTTGGGATCGAGCGCGGTGGTCACGCCCTTGGCATCGAGTGCCGGACCGTGGTCAGCGCCGTCCGCCTCGTGCGACTCGAGAATCTTGTTGAGCGGACTCTGCGTTGCCAGCAGCAGATGCTCCTGCGCCACGAGCCAAGCCAGCTCCTGCATGCTGATCTGCGTCAACTGAGGCGGAGCCGCACCTTCGGGTTCGCTGGTGGGCTGAGGCGGCACGGGTGGCGTTGGCTGCATATCTCGTGGTTCGGAAAGTGTCGTTGAGAAGGTCGCCGGCACTGCGCGTCGCATGCTCGAAGCATCGAGGGAGCAGGGGCCGAAACGAATCGTACCTTACGAAAGGCGTTGTGAAACGCCTAGAGCGTACCAGGATGTTGCAGTCAGGCGAAGGCCATCAGACGACTTCAGCGCATCCTGAACGAGGGAGCCGTCGGTCGGTGCGGGCGGCTTGCCGGCAAAGCCGGGAATCCTTCCCGGGATCAGCCCACCTTGCGGTTGACGGCCGCTGCGTGGGCCGTTGTCATCTCGCCCCCGTCCGTCGCGGGCAGCGCCACGTGCATGGCGTCGCGCACATGCGGCGCTTCGCTCCGCTGACCCTCGCGCGCGGGGCGCCCGTCGAACCGGCCCGCGTGGCCGCGCGGGGTCTCGATCGGCGGCTCCGGAAGCGTGTGTGGGCTGGGGATCGGGGGGAAATTGCCGATGCCGGGAAGTGCGAAAGCCATGGTCGACGAATGCTCCTGACAAGGTGACCGCGTGACCGAACGATCACAGCCCATGTTGCGGCCAAACAATGGTTGTGATGCAAAGAAACAAGATCGCAATACGTGAGAGAACTCATTTTTCTTGCAAAACTCGTACCAAACGAGCATCCGCCCTGCATCCCCCTCCTCCGGCGCCTCCGATAGGATGCCGCGCATGAACGACGCAGCGACATCCCCGCTCGGACGCTTTCCGAACCTGCGCCTGCGGCGCAGCCGACGAACCGACTGGTCGCGACGCCTCGTCGCCGAGGCGCAGCTCACGGTCGACGACCTGATCTGGCCGGTCTTCGTGCGCGTGGGCGAGGACGCGGTCACCCCGGTGCCGTCGATGCCGGGCGTCGTGCGCTACACGGTCGATCGCCTGGCCGACGCCGTCGGCGAGGCGGCGGCGCTGGGCATTCCCGCGATCGCGCTCTTTCCCGCCACCGATCCGGCGCGCAAGAGCGCCGACGGCGCCGAGGCGCTGAACCCGGACAATCTGATGTGCCGGGCGGTGCGCGCGGTGCGCGACGCACAGCTCGAGATCGGCGTGATCTGCGACGTCGCCCTCGATCCGTATACGAGTCACGGTCAGGATGGTCTGGTCGAGGACGGCGCGGTGGTCAACGATCCGACCGTCACCGTGCTGGCGGAGCAGGCGGTGGTGCAGGCGGAGGCCGGCTGCGACGTGATCGCGCCGTCGGACATGATGGACGGACGCATCGCCGCGATTCGCCGGGCGCTCGACGACGCCGGCTTCGCCGAGGTCACGATCCTGGCCTACGCCGCGAAGTACGCGTCGGCGTTCTACGGCCCGTTCCGCGACGCGGTCGGCTCGGCGAGCAGCCTGGGCAGCGCCGACAAGCGGACGTATCAGATGGATCCCGCCAACGGCGACGAGGCGCTGCGCGAGGTCGGCCTCGATCTGGCCGAGGGCGCCGACTGGGTGATGGTCAAGCCCGGCATGCCCTATCTCGACATCGTCCAGCGGGTGAAGCGCCGCTACGGGGTGCCGACCTTCGCCTACCAGGTCAGCGGCGAGTACGCGATGCTGCAGGCCGCGGCCGGCGCCGGCTGGCTCGACGGGCCGCGCGTCATCGACGAGAGCCTGCTCGCCTTCAAGCGCGCCGGCGCCGACGGCATTTTGACCTACGCCGCGGTCGACGTCGCGCGCCGGCTGCGCGCCGGCTGAATCCGCCGGCAGCGCGCGCAGAACGCATTCGGGCCGGACCGTCCTGCGACGATCCGGCCCGCGTGCGTTTCCGTATCAGCGCGTCTGTGCGCGCGCTGCGTGGGCGCGCTCAGCGACCCGACGACGCGTCGGCCGGCGCGCCGCTCAGATCGATCGCGATCAGCCGGCTGCGATCGCGCAGGTAGGCGGTCGTGCCGACCACCGTCGGCGGGGTCCAGGCCGGCTTGTCGAGCAGCTTGACCTTGTCGGCCAGCTTGGTGAGGCCGTCGGTGCCGAGGCGCGCCAGCGCCAGCGCGCCGTCCTCGGTCAGCAGCAGCACCGTGTTGTCCTCGGCCACCTTCACGATGTTCGACTTGGCGAAGCCGCGCTCGCGCCACAGCGTCTTGTCCTGGCGCACGTCGTAGGCGTGCAGAATGCCGCCGTCGCTGGCGTAGATCGTGTCGCCGTCGAGAATCGCGGTCTGGTGGAAGATGCGCAGCTTCTTGTTGCGCGCGATCTCCTTCACGCGGAAGGTGCCGTCGTCCTCGGCCTCGACCGTCAGCGTGCGGCTGCCGGCGTCGGTGTTGGCACTGACAAAAATCGTCTTGCCGTCGACCACCCACGGACCGAGCACGTTGGTCAGGTATTGATTCTTGTGCGGATGCGCCCAGAGCTGCTCGCCGCTCTTGGGATCGAAGCCGACGACGTGGGTCTCGCTCATGTAGAGCAGCTGGCGCACGCCGTCGAGCGTCGCCGCCAGCGGCACCGCGTACGCAGCCGAGGCCGGCGCGCTCTTCCAGGTCATCTCGCCCGTCGCCGGATCGAAGCCGGCCAGGCCGACCGTCTCGCTGCCGATCGGCAGCATCACGCGACCGTCGATCATCACCGGCGGATGGCTGTAGCCGAAGCGATGGCGCTTGGCGCCGTGGTCCTCGACCAGGCGGGTCGACCACAGCATCTTGCCGCTGCGCTTGTCGTAGGCGTGGAAATCGCCCGCGAAGCCGATCGTGAACAGACGATCGCCCGCCAAGAGCGGCGTGGCGCGCGGACCGCGGCCGAACTCCGTGGCCTGATCCTTGGTCGGTTCCGACGACACCGTGTAGCGATGCGCCCAGATCTCGCTGCCGTCGGCGGCCTTGAGCGCGCGCACGATCTCCTCGCCGCTCGCCCCCTCGCCGGCGCGGTGGAAGGTGTAGAGCACGTCGCCCTCCACCAGCACGGCCGACTCGCCGGCGCCCATCGTCTGCTGCCAGAGAATCCGCGGGCCCTCGGCCGACCACGGGCGGATGACGCCGCGTTCGTTCGCGGCGACGAAGTTGCCGTCGGCGCCGCCCCAGCGCGTCCACGACGACGTGCTGGCGGGCTCGGCAGCGAGCGGAACGGCGAACGCGACGGCGGTCGCGACGAGCGCGACGGCGGCCGAAGCGATCGGCACGCGGCGGAAACGGCGGGCGCGGAGGAAAGAACGCATGGCAACTCCTGGTGAGTGAACGGGGGGGTTGTCGCCGGGGCAGGTTGGCCAAACCGTCGACAAAGCCTGGACGATCGAGTCTAGCAGAGCGGCGCGCGCCGGCCGCGTCGATCAGCGCAATCGCTCGGGGGCCAGCTGCCAGCCGCGCACGGCGCCGATCGCGGCGCGCGGCAGGGCGAGCGCGCCGAGATGTTCGCGGTCGAGCGCGAGATGGACGAGGGTCCAGTCGCGCGCGGCCTCGACGTCGCCGTCGAGCGCGCGCATGCGGGCGGGCGTGCCCGGCACGAGGCTGACCTCGAAGCGGTCGAGCGGCAGCGACAGGCCCTTGCCGGTCGCTTTGAGATAGGCCTCTTTGCGCGTCCAGCAGCGGAAGAAGGTCGCGCTGCCGACGACGGCCTGCTGCGCCGACGGCGCCGCGGTGAGCACCTGGCGCAGGGTCGCCCGCTCGCCGGCGGCGAAGAAGTGCTCGGCGATGTCGAGCCCGTCGGGCATCGCGCGCACACGCTCGACGTCGACGCCCACGCCGATCGCGTCGAGGCGCGCCGACACGGCGCGGGTGACGGCGATCAGCGCGCGATCTTCGCTGTGGCTGACGTTGAACGAGGGCGCGTCGGGATCGGCCTGGCCGCCGGCGCCTGCGAGAAACGGCTTGCCCTGGGGTCCGTAGACGAAACGCAGCGCCTCGGGCGCGCGATCGAGATAGCCGCCGAGCAGAACCCGGAGGGCGCCCCGCGCGACCGTTGCCCGCCGGCGATCGCGGTCGAAGTGGAAGCGATCGACCTTGGCGATCTCGTCCACGCTCAGGCGCGCGCGGCAGCGGGCGACCGTGGCGTCGTCGGGCGCGAGATCGATCGACCAGACGTCGACCGCGTCGCCGAGCGCCTGCGCCGCGCGCGGCGTGGGCGTCTCGTCGGGCGACGGTCCGAAGCGCACGGTCTCCGGATCGATCAGCAGCGCGTCGTCGAGCTGCAGCCAGGTGTCCACGGTCACACGACGCCGAGCGCCGCCGATCACGGTGCTTCGTGCGCCCGCAGCTGGGCGACGAGCTTGGCGAGCAGCACGTCGCGCGCGGCATGGAGCAG
>JBCCOR010000224.1:0-7609 GCA_039025295.1 Acidobacteriota bacterium | reverse complement strand
GCCGCTGCGCCGCCTGCCGCGCCGCCGCCTGCCGCGCCGCGCGCCGCGTCGGAGGGCCGCCGCGAGGAGGTCAAGCGCATGTCGATGATCCGGCGCACGATCGCCCGACATCTGGTCAGCGCGCAGCAGGAAGGCGCTCTCCTGACCACCTTCAACGAGGTCGACATGTCGGCGGTGATCGCGCTGCGCAAGCGCTATCAGGAGCGCTTCGTCAAGCGCTACGGCATCAAGCTCGGCTTCATGTCGTTCTTCGTCAAGGCGGCGGTCGAGGCGCTCAAGCAGCTGCCGAAGGTCAACGCCGAGATCCGCGGCAACGACATCGTCTACCGCAACTACCAGGACATCGGCGTCGCCGTCGGCGGCGGCAAGGGCCTGGTGGTGCCGGTGGTGCGCGACGCGCAGCTGCTGAGCTTCGCCGAGACCGAGCAGGAGATCGCCCGCCTGGCCACGGCCGCGCAGGACGGCACGCTCGAGCCCGCGCAGCTCGAGGGCGGCACGTTCACGATCTCGAACGGCGGCATCTACGGTTCGCTGCTCTCGACCCCGATCGTCAACGCCCCGCAGAGCGCGATTCTCGGCATGCACAAGATCGAGGAGCGCCCGGTGGCGATCAACGGCGAGGTCGTCGTGCGGCCGATGATGTACCTGGCGATGTCGTACGACCACCGCATCATCGACGGCCGCGAGGCCGTGACGTTCCTGGTCCACATCAAGGACGCGATCGAAGATCCCACCCGCATCCTGCTGGAGGTATGACGTGAGCGACACCGCGAAGCACGATCTGGTGATCATCGGCTCGGGCCCGGGCGGCTACGTCGCGGCGATCCGCGCCGGTCAGCTCGGTCTCGACGTCGCCTGCATCGAGAAAGAGCCGGCGCTCGGCGGCACCTGCCTGCGGGTGGGCTGCATTCCGAGCAAGGCGCTGCTCGAAATGAGCGAGCGTTTCCACGCCGCGCAGCACGAGTTCGGCGACTATGGCATCGAGATCGAGGCGCTGAAGCTCGATCTCGGCAAGATGATGGCCCACAAGGACAAAACGGTGAAGACGCTGACCCAGGGCGTTGCCGGCCTGTTCAAGAAGAACAAGGTCACGCGCTACGAAGGGCACGGCCGCTTCGCCGGCCCGGGCGTGGTCGAGGTGCTCGACGCCGACGGCGGCGTCACCCAGCGCATCGAGGCGCAGCGCGTGATCATCGCCACCGGCAGCGCGCCCGCGTCGCTGCCCGGCGTTGACTTCGACGCTGCCGGCCGCATCGGCACGAGCACCGACGCGATCGCCTACGACGCCGTGCCCGAGCATCTGGTGATCATCGGCGCCGGCGTCATCGGCCTCGAGCTCGGCTCGGTCTGGTGCCGACTGGGTGCTGAGGTGACCGTGCTCGAATACCTCGATCGCATCCTGCCCGGCATGGACAAAGAAACCGCGCGCCTGGCGCAGCGCACCTTCAAGAAGCAGGGCATGACCTTCGAACTCGGCGTCAAGGTCACCGGCGCGCGCGTCGAGGGCGACGGCTGCGTGGTCGAGGCCGAGGGCCGCGAGCCGATCGCGTGCGACCGCGTGCTGGTCGCGATCGGCCGGCGGCCCTACACCGACGCGCTCGGTCTCGAGACCATCGGCCTCGAGACCGACGCGCGCGGCCGCGTGCCGGTCGACGCCGCCTTCCGCACGTCGGTCGAGGGCGTCTACGCCATCGGCGACGTGATCCGCGGGCCGATGCTCGCGCACAAGGCCGAGGACGAGGGCGTGGCCTGCGTCGAGGGCATCGTCGAGGGCCACGGCCATCTCAACTACGACGCGGTCCCGAGCATCGTCTACACCCATCCCGAGATCGCCTCGGTCGGCAAGACCGAGGAGGAGCTGCGCGAGCAGGACGTGCCCTTCCGCAAGGGCACGTTCCCGTATCGCGCCAACGGCCGCGCGCGTGCGCAGGGCAATCTCGACGGCCAGGTCAAGATCCTGGCGCACGAGGCGACCGATCGCGTCCTCGGCGTGCACATCATCGGCGCGCACGCGGGCGATCTGATCGCCGAGGCGGCGGTGGCGATCGAGTTCGGTGCCAGCGCCGAGGATCTCGCACGCTCGGCCCACGCCCATCCGACGCTCGCCGAGGTGGTCAAGCAGGCCGCGCTGGCGGTCGACGGCCGCCCCACCCAGATCTGAGCCGCGGCGGATCGCGTCGCCGGGCCTCGCAGCGACGGGGCGCGGCGCCGATCCGCGACGGCCATCCAACGGAGGTTCGTGCCATGAACGCGACTGCCGAAGCCGGCGACCGTGCGCCCGCGCACAGTGCCGCCCTCGCCCTCGATCGCCTGCTGGAGTCCGTGGCGCTCGGTCATCTGCTGCGCGCACCGACGCTGCCCGCCGATCCGTCGGCCTATGCGCCCCACGTCGCCGTCGCGCTCGACCTGTGGGACGACGACGCCTGGCACGACGCGCGCTCGACCCGCCGCGTGCTGCATCAGCGCCTCGAGGCGCGCCTCGCCGATCGGAGCGGGGCGCAGATCGCGCCGGGCCTGCGGCTCTTCTACCCGTTCGCCGACGCGCAGGTCGATGCGCTCGCGTCGGCGGTGCGCGACGCCCTCGCCGCGCCGACCCGGCCGACGGGGCCGATCGACATGGCCATCGGCCTGCGTCCCGGACCGGTGGTGCAGCACAATCCTGATCTCACCGACGACGAGCTGCAGATGCGGATCCATCTCGGGCAGACGCCCGACGAGCGCATCGACCCGGCGTTCTATGCCACCCGCTTCGCGTCGTTCGTGCTCGCCCTGCGCGCGTGGGACGGCGCGGTCGCCTGGCTGCATGCGGCCGAGGGCCTGCGGTCGACGGCGTCGCTCGACGACACCATCGATCGCCGCCGGCCGCGTCACGCGCTCGTGCAGTGGCAGCTGGCCGACGACGAGCGGCCGCTGGGCGTCGGCTTCGAGGCCACCGGCGCGCCGATCGTTCAGCCCGAGGGCGACGGGCAGCACACCACGTGGCCGGCCGCCGAACCGCTGGCGGGCGACGCGATCGACGCCGTGCTGCTGGTGCTGGTCGACGGCGGCGTCGACTGGCGCGTCGAGCGCTTGATGCCCGTCGTCGTGCCGGCCGGGCGCGTGCCCGACGCGGTGCTGCCCCTGCCCGCCGCAACCGGTGGCGATGGAGATGAAGAAGGGTAATAATTACCCTTTCAAAAAAGAGAATCGGTATTTGATCATCGGTAAAAAATCCTTGTCGGCGATCAAAACGGCTGCTACACTCCTGTTGTCGCTGCCGCACATGGCGCGGGCGCACGTGCGCCTCCAGATTATTCCCGTGCGGACAGCTGGAATGATTGCGTGTTTGCAACAGGAAAGGAGTCATGTCGTCAATGGAATGGGCCGCGCTGATCGAGCGCGCCGCACAGCACAGCCGCGCTGGGGATCCCAGCTTCGACAGCAGCGGACCGCGCTCAGGTCGCCGCAGTCGAACAGGATCGTCCGGCACCGATCCGCGCGCGGGTGATGGATTTGTCGGGGATGCCACGAGCATCCTGTCGTTCATCCCCGACGTCGCGAGCCAGCCGTCGAACGGTCGTCCCGTCGATGCCACGCAGTCCCGTGGCGCCGGCACCGATGTGCTCGATCCGCACGTCATCGCGGACGACCCGGATGGATCCGCCGAAACCGCATCGATCACGCCGCGACCGTTCGATCAGGACGGCTACGAGGCCCATCCCACACCCGAGCATCCGACCACGTACGGCCTGCCGCTACGCGGCGACGACGCGCGCAGCGCGTTCGAGATGCGCACGCGCCGGCTGCGCACCCAGGCGCTGTCGGATCTGCTCGGCTTCGCCAGCGCGCCGCGCGGCGACGCGGCCGCGCTGCACCCCGACGCCGCGTTTCCCGGCGTCGGACGCGGGGAAGGCGATGGCGATCATCAGGCGGCGTTCGACAAGCTCTTCGGCGACGACGCGCTCTTGCTGGCGGCGGCGGCACCGGATCGCGCGGTCGGGGAGCTGCCCGACGCGGCGGCGACGCCGGCCGCCGACGCCGCGCGCCTGTCGAACGACGACCTGACCAGCGCGCTCGCGTGGCTCGACGGCATCGCCGAGGTCCAGGGCGCTTCGCTGCCCGACGTCGACACCGCCCTGCGCGCCGACGCCCTGGGCGAGCGCCCAGCGTTCGATCTCAGCGATCATCAGCCGCGCGACTTCGATCCCTATCGTGCCGATCATCTGCGCAGCTACATCCGCGGCGCGGTGCAGGCCCTGGGCGTCGAGCTCGGCCACATCGATGCGGATCTGAGCCGGATGAGCGGTCTGCTCGAAGCCGTCTGATCGCGCCCTCAAACCGATCTGTCTCTCCCGCGCCCGCGGTGCCGATGCTGGCATCGCGGGCGCTGACGTTTGCCCAGCGCGGGTGCTGACGCGCGGCGCGCGGGCTGCGCGCGGGCACGTAATGGGCGTGGCAACGTAGGCTTGTGACGATGCGTTAATAGCTAAATAGACAGTTGTCTATTTATTAACGCTTGGAGGGACAAACCATGCCGAGATCCGGCAGAAGTCTGCTGCTCGTGCTCTTGCTCGTGCTCATGCTCGCACTGTTGGCGAGCACCATTCCCGCCGCCGCGGACGTGACCGGCCGCGCCTTTCGCGACTACAACGCCAACGGCGCGCGCGACGCCCGCGAACCCGGCATCGCCGGCGTCGTGGTCAACGCCTACGACGCCTCGGGTGCGCTCGCGGGTGATTCGCCGCAGACGACCGCGGCCGACGGCAGCTACGCCATCGGCAGCCTGGCCGCGGGGCCGCTGCGCATCGAATTCCAGCTGCCGACCGACAGCAGCCTCGACTTTCTGCAGGCGGGCGTCTCGGGCGTCTCGTCGGTGCGTTTCGCCAGCGACGGCGAGACGGTCGACGCCGGCTTCAACAACCCGGCGCAGTACTGCCAGGACGATCCGAACCTGGTCACCTCGTGCTATCTGCACGGCGACCAGAGCCTGCTGAGCGACGACGTCATGGTGATGTTCCCGTACTCTGCGGGCAACGGCGGCAACAGTCCGGCGCCCGGCGTCGACCAGCCGCCCTACGTGACCTTGGCGATCGCTTCGGACATCGGTCCGACCTGGGGCTTGGCCTACCAGCGCGCGTCGCAGAGCCTCTTCGCCGGCGCGTTCATGAAGCGCCACACGACCTTCGGGCCGGGCGGCACGGGTGCGATCTACCGCATCAGCGGCGGCTCGGCGAGTCTCTTCCTCGACCTCAACGCGCTCTTCGGGGCCAACACTGCCGGCGTCGATCCGCATCCGTCGACGGTCGATCTCGAGCGCGACAACGGCAACAACGGCGTCGATTTCGGCCTCAACGAGGCCTGGGACGCGGTCGGCAAGCGCGGCCTGGGCGATCTCGACATCTCCGACGACGGCGAGACGCTGTGGGCGATCAACCTCGCCGATCGGCGGCTCTACGAGATTCCGATCGGCGATCCGCCGACCGTGCCGGCTGCGGCCGACGTCAACCGCTTTGATCTGCCGCTGCCGGCGAGCTGCGTCGACGCCGCGATCAACGCGCGCCCGTTCGGCCTGGCTGTGCACGACGACGTGGTCTACGTCGGCACCGTGTGCACCGCCGAGACCACGCAGAACACCGCCGATCTGCGCGCCTACGTGCATCGCCTCGACGGCGGCTCGTTCACCGAGGTGCTGAGCTTCCCGCTCAACCACCCGCGCGGCTGCGCCGTGGTCACCGGCTGCGCGCCGGCGGCGTGGAATCCGTGGTCGCCGACCTTTCAAGCGCTGGCGACGGGCTTCAGCGGTGAGTTCATTTACCCGCAGCCGTGGCTGACCGACATCGAATTCATCAACGGCGCCATGGTCCTTGGTCTGCGCGATCGCTACGGTGATCAGGCGGGTACCTTCCAACTCAGCACGGACCCGGCGGACACCGCGCTCTACGCCGGCGACAACGCCGGTGATCTGCTGTGTGCGACGCCCGGCACCGGCGCCAGCGCCGGCACGTGGACAATCGAGAACAACGGCACCTGCGCGGGCGTCACCTCGGGCGGCGCCGGCAACGCGCAGGGGCCTGGCGGCGGCGAGTTCTTCTTCCGCGACGACTACCCGGCCCACGAGGAGATCTCCCTGGGCGGTCTGGTGCAGGTCCCCGGCTTCGACAGCCTCGCGCTGACGATCTACGATCCGATCTTCGACGCCAACGAATTCTTCGACGGCGGCATCCTCTGGCTCGACGGCCAGGACGGCACGCGCAACCGCGCCTATCGCGTCTACGACACCACCCTGGTCGGCACGACCTTCGCCAAGGGCGGCGGTCTCGGCGATCTCGAGGCGATGTGCATGCCCGCACCGCTCGAGCTCAGCCATCGCCTGTGGTGCGACGCCGACAAGGACGGCGTGCAGGACGCCGGCGAGGCCGGCATCGCGGGCGTCAACCTGCGCCTGCAGTGCGGCGGCGACGCTGCGGTGGTCGCGACCACGGGCCCCGACGGCATCGCGGTCTTCGACGACGCGGCCTACGGCGCGATCAACGCCGGCAGCGTGATTCCGCGCTTTGCCTCATGCGATCTCTCGATCGACACCGGCGGCGCCAACGGCGCGACGATGATCGCCGCGTGCGGCACCGCGTCGCCCTCGCCGCCCGACCAGGGCGGCGGCGATCCGAACGCCGATCTGCGCGACTCCGACGGCACGCTCAGCGGCGGCTTCATCGAGATTTCGATCGCCACCGGCGGCCCGGGCGCCAACGACCACACGGTCGATCAGGGCATTCAGGGCGCCGCCGATCTCGGCGACGCGCCCGACAGCTATGGCACCACGACCGCCAGCGACGGCCCGGTGCATCCGGTGCTGCTCGGCTTCCATCTCGGCGCCGCGGTCGACGACGATCCCGACGGTCAGCCGACGGCGGCCGCCGACGGCGACGACGCGAACGGCGCCACGCCCGACGACGAAGACGGCGTGACGATCGTCGGCGGCATGCCGATCGTCTGCACCACCGGCAACGCGCTCAACGTCACCCTGACCAACAGCGCCGGTGCGTCGACCCCGCGGCTCGACGCGTGGATCGACTGGAACGGCGACGGCGATTTCGATCATCCGGCCGAGCATCTGTTCGGTGGGATCAGCGCGTCGCTCTCGACCGGCGCCAACGCCCTGAGCTTCGACGTGCCCTGCGGCGCGCTCGCCCAGGCGCTCAGCTACGGCCGCTTCCGCCTGTCGTCGACCGGCGCCCTGCTGCCGACCGGCGCGGCGATCAACGGCGAGGTCGAGGACTACGCCTTCCCGATCAAGGGCGTCGACTTCGGTGACGCCCCCGACACCTACGGCACGACGCGCGCGATGGGCGGTCCGCAGCACGCGGTCATCGCCGGCTATTCGCTCGGTGCCAGCGTCGACGTCGAGCCCGACGGCCAGCCGAACATGGCGGCCAGCGGCGACGGCGCCGACGAGGACGGCGTCGTGGTGGTGGGCGGTCTGCCGATGGCCTGCACCACCGGCAACGAGCTGACCGTTGCCCTGACCGACAGCGCGGGCCTCGGCGCCGCCCTGCTCGACGCGTGGATCGACTGGAACGGCGACGGCGATTTCGATCATCCGGCCGAGCATCTGTTCGGTGGGATCAGCGCG
>JBCCOR010000223.1:0-7632 GCA_039025295.1 Acidobacteriota bacterium | reverse complement strand
CCAGGCGGCCCCGCCGCAGGCGCCCACCCCACAGGCGCCGGCACCCCAGCCCCAGGCGCCGGGCCAGCAGGGCGTCCCGGTTCCCGCGCAGCCGCAGGTCCAGCAGCAGCAGGTCCAGCGCCAGCAGCCACAGGTGCCGCAGCCGCAGGTGCAGCGCCAGCAGCAGAACCCGCAGCAGCAGGTCCAGCGCCAGCAGCAGAACCCGCAGCAGCAGGTCCAGCGCCAGCAGCAGAATCCGCAGCAGCAGATCCAGCGCCAGCAGCAGAATCCGCAGCAGCAGCAGAATCCGCAGCAGCAGCAGGTCCAGCGCCAGCAGCAGAACCCGCAGCAGCAGCAGGTCCAGCAGCGCCAACAGCCGCAGGCGGCGACCCCGCAGGGTCCCGGCCAGCCCGCTCAGGCCCGCGTCGTCCCCGGCGGCCAGCCGGCGCCCGGCGGCGGCGCCCAGGCGCGCGGCCCTGCGCCCAGCCAGGGACCCACGCCCGGCCAGGCGCAGCCCGGAATGCCCCAGGGCACGATGGCGCTGCAGGGCACCCTGCCCGGCGCGATGGACCAAGCCGCGCAGCCCGCGCGCCCCGCCGAGCCCAAGATCGTCAGCTCTCAGGGCGTGCGTTCCGCCGCCAAGCGGACGCGCGACAAGGCCACCGAAGCGCGCGCCCGGCCGACCCAGGTCTCGTTCGATCCGGCGCGCATGCCCGAAGCCGAGGGCGACGAAGGCAGCGCCAAGGTCATCAACCGCGAGGTGCTGGTGGCCAACGAGCAGGCCCAGGCGATCGTCCGCAAGGCCGAAAAAGAAGCCGCCGCGCTCGTGCGCGCGGCCGAGGAAAAGGCCAAGGCCATCCGCAGCACGCTGCTCGAGCGCGCCTATCGCGAGACCCTCGCCGACTGGCACAACCGCTTCGCCGATCTGCAGACCGCGCGCGATCAGATGGTCGACGAGATCCGGCCGCAGCTGGTCGAGCTGGCGCTGTGGATCGCCACCAAGATTCTCCGCCGCCGCATCGTCATGGACCCCGACGTGGTGATGACCATGGTCGAGGAAGCGCTGCGCTCGGTGCGCGGCCCCTCGCCCGGCCGCCTGGTGCTCAGCGTGCACGCCGAGGACCGCCCGTCGGTCGAGAAGGTGCGCGATCAGCTGATGGCCCGCGATCCCCGCTGGGACATCGTCATCGCCACCGACGACCGCGGCATGGACCGCGGCGGCTGCCGCATCGAGTCGGAGTTCGGCGAGATCGACGCCACGGTCGAGACCCAGATCCGCGTCATCCGCCAGCTGCTCCAGCAGGAAGTCGGCACCGCCAAGGCAGGGAGCTGAGCCGTGCCGCAGCGCACATCCCTCGCCGAGGCGCTCAACGTCAGCGGCATGATCCAGCGCCTCGAGAAGGCGACGACCGTGCAGGTGCGCGGCCGGGTGACCGAGGTCACGGGCCTTTTGATCCGCGCGCGCGTGCCCGGCGTGCGCGTCGGCGAGGTGGTCGAGATCCAGACGCCGATGCGCGATCGGCCGGTGCAGGCCGAGGTCGTCGGCTTCAAAGATCAGCAGGCGTTTCTGATGGGCCTGGGCGAGCTCGAAGGCATCGGCCCCGACAGCGAGGTCCACGCCACCGGCCGCCCGCTCTCGGTGCCGGTCGGCATGGGCCTGCTCGGCCGCACGCTCAGCGGCCTCGGCGAGCCGATGGACGGCCTCGGCCCGATCGATCCGCTCGAGGACGTCTATCCGGTCGAGGCCCGTCCGCCCGATCCGATGAAGCGCCGGCGCATCAAGGACAAGGTGACGATGGGCGTACGCGTGCTCGACGCCTGCCTGACCATCGGCGACGGCCAGCGCGTCGGCATCTTCGCCGGCGCCGGCCAGGGCAAATCGACCCTGCTCGGCATGATCGCGCGCAACTCCGACGCCGACGTCAACGTCATCTCGCTGATCGGCGAGCGCGGCCGCGAGGTGCTCGACTTCCTCGAAGAGTCGCTCGGTCCCGAGGGCGTCAAGCGCTCGGTGACGATCGTCGCAACCTCGGACACGCCCTCGCTGGTGCGCCTCAAATCGGCCTACGTCGCGACCGCGATCGCCGAGTACTTCCGCGACCAGGGCAAGCGCGTGCTGTTCATGATGGATTCGGTGACGCGCTTCGCGCGCGCCCAGCGCGAGGTCGGCCTGGCGATCGGCGAGCCGCCGGCGCGCGCCGGCTTTCCGCCGTCGGTGTTCGCCATGCTGCCGCGCCTGCTCGAGCGCACCGGCACGTCGGAGCGCGGCTCGATCACCGCGCTCTACACCGTGCTGGTCGAGGGCGACGACCACAACGAGCCGGTCGCCGACGAGGTGCGCTCGATTCTCGACGGCCACATCATTCTCTCGACGGCGCTCGCCGCGCGCGGCCACTATCCGGCGATCGACATGCTCAAAAGCGTCAGTCGTCTCTTCGGCACGCTCGCCTCGAACGACCACAAGGACAAGGTCCAGCGCCTGCGCGAGATGATGGCGGCCTACGAGAAGAACCTCGATCTGATCCTGATCGACGCCTACCAGCCCGGCACCGATCCGCTGGTCGACGCCGCCATCCGCCAGCAGGGCGCGATCAACGCCTTCCTACGCCAGCGGGTCGAAGAGCGCAGCAACTTCGACGGCGCGATGAAGGGCCTGCTCCAGGCGATCACCCTCGGCTGATCGGCCGCGCGCTGCCGCGCGCGATCGGGGAAACGTTCCCGGGCTGGATGCCCGCGTTGACGGCCATCGGCCGATGCCCGCGGGACTCGCGCGAGGAACAGATCTTGCAACGAAGGGTCGTCATCGGCGGTAGAATCGAATCGACGATCGCCCACAACCCTGGAAGCCCAGCTGCCCATGGCCAAATATCCGCTCGCCGCGCTCAAGAAACATCGGGAACGCCAGGTCGACGAGGCCAAAGAAGCCCTCGCGCTGCGCATGCGCGATCACGCGCAGGCCGAGGAAGAGGTGACGCGCCAGAAACAGAAGCTTCAGTCGCTGATCGACTGGCAGGAAAAGGCGCGCCGCGAGGCGTTCGAGCAGGCCTGCAGCGGCACGTTCCAGATCGACACCGCCAACCAGATGACGAGCGCGGTCGACGCGATCAAGTACCAGATCGAGGCGCAGCACGACGTCATCAAGAAAGCCGAGCAGGCGGTCGAGACCGCGGCCCAGGCCGTCGCCCAGGCGCGCACCGCGCTGAACGAGGCGACGCGCGCGGTCGAGGCGGTCGAGAAGCATTACGAGAAGTGGAAAGAATCCATCCGTCTCGCCAAGATGCGCGAGGAGGAGAAACGCCGCGAGGAGGTGGCCACCGCCGCCTGGGTGCGGCAATCCCTGGCGGGAGCCTCATGAGCAAACCGACGACGACCCAAGCCCCGACCGCGATGCCCGGTCAGACGCCGGACATCGGCGCCAATCTGCGCAGCAACAGCGCGGGCGCGACCCGCACCAACGACGGCAAGAGCTTCGCCGATCTGCTGAACAACTCGCTCGGCAGCGGCAGCAGCAGCAGCGGCGCCGGCGGCGCTGCCGGAACGAGCCAGACCGCGACCCACGACGCGGTGCGCGCCGACTACGGCGACGATTCGTCGGGCTATGACGGCGGCGACGACGGCCATCGTCCCGACGCGGCCGCCGGCAAGGACGACCGCAAGGCCAAGACCAAAGACAAGGAGCGCGATCACGCCGACGAGGTCCAGGGCATCGGTGGCGAGATGCGCCAGCAGATCGGCGGCCCGCAGGCGCCCGAGCAGGTCCAGCGCGCCCAGCCGAACCAGTACGCCGCCGAGATGGCGCGCCTGGCCGATCAGATGATCAAGCAGGTCGAGACCGTGCAGCGCGCCGGACGCACCGAGATGAACGTGCAGCTCAACAGCGGCCCGCTCGGCGTCACCGGCGCGAAGGTGGTGCGCGACGGCAGCGGCCGGCTCGACATCCGCGTGATGACCGCCGACCAGCTCAGCCAGCAGATCGTGCAGCGCAACATGCAGACCCTGAACGACGCCCTGCTGCGCCGCGGTCTGCACGTGCAGACCCTCGGCACCGCCACCGCGGCCGGTCAGGAGCGCCTCTTCGACGGACGGACCGGCGATGTGAACACGGCCCAAAACGCGCGCGACGGCCGCGGCGGCGACGGCGATTCGCAGCAGGGCCGCGGCGACGACGGCCGCGGCGGCCAGCAGCAGAACCGCCGCCATGGACAGGACATCGAGATGGATCTCGAATCTTGGCTGTCGCTGCGGCGCGGCCGCTCCTGATCGACACGCCCGATCGGACGCGCGTCCGCGATGCGGCGCACGCCCCCGGTCGCGCGCGCATCGCCGACAGACCGCCGTCGGGAGAAACCTGGCACGGCGGTCTCGTCATCTGCGCGTATACTGAGAAGCGACGGTCCAACCGCCTCATCGAACCACGCGGCCGCGCCTGTGCCCGTTCGCAGCGTCGCGGTTGGCTCGACGCAACGCACCCCCGAACCGACCGACGCACCGCCCCGCGGCGCGTCTGAACGCTGCCGATCGATCGCGCCATGACCACCCTGCTCCAGCCCATCGTCCACCGACCGTGGCGTCTCTTGCCGCCCGGCTACGCCGGCAACGCGCAGGATTGGACCCAGGCGCTGGCGAGACCCACCCAGCAGGAGCAGGAGGCCGCCCGCCTGCACGGCGCGGTGCAGCGCCAGGCGCATCTGCTGCCGACCAATCTCGCCGATCATCTGGCGGCGATCCTGCGCGCCTCGTGGTGCATCCAGAGCGGACCGAGCCTGCAGTTCACACTCCGCCCCCAGGGCGGCGGCAGCCGCAATCTGCGCATCAGCAGTCCGGTGGTGCGTATCGGCCACAGTGCCGCGTGCCACATCCAGCTGCCGGGCAAGCGCGAGGACGACGAGTACTGCGAAGTGCGCGTCGAGGACGACGGCCTGTGGCTGATCCATCTCGGCCGCCATCGCAACACCATGCTCAACGGCTACCAGCTGTCGACCCACGAGCGCCGTCCGCTGGTGGTAGGCGACGAAATCGCCCTGCCCACGCATCGCCTGCAGCTCGACGACTGGCGTCCGCCGTCGGAGGATCTGCCGGTCGATCTGCGCTTCCAGCACGTCGAACTGATCCGCGGCGACGACGCGCCGTTTACGCGCCTGGGCAACGCCGGCGAAGATCGCTGGATCCGGGTCAAGGCGGGCGACTGGCACGGGCATCTGCGGCTGCCGACCACCTGGCTGCAGTTCGCCTACGCGACCCTCGCCACCGCCGAGCCGTCGGTCGCCCCGGGCCTCGACAACCCGCTCGATCGCGCCATCACCCACGCGGTGCTGCAGCGCATCGCGCGCGAGCTGAGCGAGCGCTGCAGCGCGGCGGTCAGCCTCGACGATCCGCGGCCGGCGGACCAGCTGGTGCACGACGAAGGCGCCGGCGCGCACGGCTGGTTCGTCGCCTACTTCGACGTCGACCTCGGCGGCCACGCCGCCGAGGCGATCAGCGTCTGGCCGATCGATCCCGCGCGCCTGGCACCGCCCACGCGCACGCCGCTGGTCGACGCCCTGCCGTTTCAACTCACCGTCGACGCCGGCGTGGTGACGGTCGACCGCGATCAGGTCGACACGCTCGAGCCGGGCGACATTCTGATCCCCGATCGCTGGCTGCCCACGCCCCAGGCCGATCAGCCGGTGACCGGTCCGGTCCATCTGTCGGTGCAGGGCTGGCGACGCGTCGGCCAGCTGGCCATCGACGGCGATGCCGTCCAGCTGGCGATCGACGAAGCCGGCTGGACCCTCGCACCCAAAGGAGACGCGCCGATGCTCAACAACCCCGCCATGGCCAATCCGTCCGCGCAGAACCCCCAGCAGGGCGGCCGAGGCCAGGCGCAGCAGCAGGCCCAGCAGCCGCAGCAGCAGGCCGGCGGCGGCGCACCCGCAGCCGGCGGCGGCGCGGGCGCCTCAGTGCCCGAAGCGCTCGAGGTCGTCTTGACCTTCGAACTCGATCGCCTGACCCTGCCGCTCAAGGACCTCGCCAGCTGGCAGCAGGGCGCGACCGTCGCGCTCTCGCGCAAGCCGCACGATCCGGTGCGGATCATGCTGCACCACGCGGGCGGCAGCCAGCAGGTCGGCGAAGGTCGCGTGGTGCTGCTCGACGACACCCTCGGCGTGCGCATCGAAGACTGGTATAGCGGGGAGAGCTGATGGAATTCGACTGGCTGTTCCTGGTGCGCGTGCTGCTGTCGCTGGTGGTCGTTCTCGGCCTGGCGGTCGTGCTGCTGCGCTTCGGCCTGCCGCGCATCAGCGGCCTGCAGGTGAACCGCGAAACGCGCCTGCAGCTGATCGAGCTCCGCCCGCTCGATCGTCAGCACAAACTGGCCCTGGTGCGCGCCCGCGACAGCCAGCTCCTGCTCGGCCTCGGCGACGGGCGCGTCACCCTGCTCCAGACCTGGCCCGACGGCGCCCTGCCCGCGCCCGCGCCCGCGCGCGATACCGCCGCCGCCGGCCGCACCGACTTCGCCGGCGCGCGCGCGGAGATCGGCCCATGATCCTCACCGGCCTCGCCGCGGGCCTGGCTGCGCCGGCGTCGCTGGCGCTGCCGCTCTTGGCCCAGGGCAACTTCGGCGCCAACCCGATCAGCACGCTGCTGCTGCTGGTCATGATCACCCTGCTGCCGTTCGTCCTGATGATGAGCACGTCGTTCCTCAAATTCGCGGTCGTGCTGTCGATTCTGCGCACCGCGATGGGCACGCAGCAGGTGCCGCCGACGCCGGTCATCATGGGCCTGGCGATCATCCTCAGCATTTACGTCATGGCGCCGATCGGCGCCGAGATGGGTGAGCTGCTCGGCGACGAGCTGACCGGCGATCAGCAGATCGAGGTGCTCAGCGGCAGCGGCGCCCGGAGCCTGCTCGACAGCATGGGGCGCGCGCGCGAGCCGCTGCGCCGCTTCCTGCTGGTGCACGCCCATCCCGACGACGTCACGGTCTTTCTCGACTACGCACGCACGATGTACTCCAGCCTGCCGGGCAAGGAAGACGTCGTCGCCGACAGCGACATGCCCCAGGAAGACGACATGCTGGTGCTGATCCCCGCCTTCGCGATCAGCGAACTGTCGGAAGCGTTCGCGATCGGCTTCCTGCTCTTCCTGCCGTTCCTGATCATCGACATGGTCGTCGCCAGCGTGCTGCTCGCCATGGGCATGCACATGCTCTCGCCGGTGGTCGTGTCGCTGCCGTTCAAGCTTCTGCTCTTCGTGATGATCGACGGCTGGCGCCTGATCACACAGGGCTTGATGCAAACCTACATCACCTGAGCCGCGACGGAGGACGCCGACGATGGAAGGACGCATGCTCAACCTGGCACAGCGGGCGCTGATCATCATCTGCCTGGTGTCGGCGCCGCCGGTGCTGGCGGCGACCTTCGTCGGCCTGGCGCTGGCCGTGATCCAGGCGCTGACGCAGATCCAAGAGCAAACGCTGCAGGCGGCGCTGAAGATCGTCGCGGTCTTCGGCACGCTGCTGCTCCTCGGCTATTGGATGGCATCGCACGTGATCAACTTCTCCAACCTGGTGTTTCTCAACTTCGCCCGCTGGGTGGCCTAGGGCGACGGCGATCGTCACGCGCATCCCGACGCCATGCTCGCCGCCGCCGAATCGTCGCTCTTTCTCGAGTCGTT
>JBCCOR010000222.1:0-7662 GCA_039025295.1 Acidobacteriota bacterium | reverse complement strand
CCGTCGCCGAGTCCGAGATCGGCCCAGAGGTCGTAGACGAGCCAGTCTTCGCGCTCGGGATCGTCGAGTCCTTCGCGGAGGGCGGCTTCGAGGGCGGCGCGGTGTTCGGGGTCGTCCTTCTTGTGGAGGAGATGGCAGCAGTGCCACTGGCTGCGGGGGAGCCAGTGTTCGGGCGGGCCCGCTTCGATCGTTTTGATCCAGCGTGGGGTGGCGGGCCAGGTCCAGGTGGTGCTGGCTTGGGTCCAGCCGAGGGTGAGGTAGAGGGCGAGGACGTCGGGGGAGAGGTTCTTGGGGGTCTGCTCGTCGATTTCTGGCCAGACGTGGAGGACCCAAGCGTTCTGGACGCGGTGGTGGATAATGACGCGTCGCTGTAGCTCATCGAGACCGTGGGTGGTGACGAGTCCATACCAGGCTTCGCCGGCGATGCGGCTGATGAATATTCCCATCATGCGTTCTGCCTTGTCCCCATATCGGGGCCTGTGGAGCCCGTTGTGCGCTATTAGCTTAGGCGTGCGCGCCAAGCTGTTAGGTGAGTGAAGCGGTCTCGGTACTGCGGACGTGATGGTAAAATGACTGGTAATATGGCTGGCGAGGTTGTTGGTTAAGCGGTTAGCAAAGTTGCGGGCCAGATCTCCAGCGAAATTAATGCTGAAGTAGCTGGCGGGATATCTGTTGAGATGCCTGTTTATGTCTTTAGTGAAATGGCCAACATTCTTATTTGACAGGTGGCTCTTGGGGCTTTGAGGGATTATGCCAGTGAGATTCTTGGCGAGGTCTCCAGTGAAGTTGTTGTCGAAATAGCCGGAGAACTCAGTAGCGGGATCTGTTGTCTGCCCTGAAGGCACGAGCCAGGCAGATACACCTTGTAGATAGATGTTGCTGGGTGTGACCTTAATGGCACGTGGCTTATTTAGGTTGTGGCTTCGCGATTTCTTGGTGCGCTGCGACCATTGTGCGGCCATGATGTGATGGGCTTTGTTTCCACAGTGGATTAGTCGGCTAAGGTAGCTGCTCGACAGTCCGTTTTGCGCCTGGCCAGGTTGTGCAATTAGAGTGCTGATCGCGCGCAGGACGGTTAGTTGATTACTCGTGAATTGGCGCGCCCAGCGATATGCAGCATTGGCTGGCGTAACTTGGTAAGCCCATCGGCCAAGCGGATGCTCAGGCCAGAAAGCTAGCAATGGCGCCAGCTCATTGCGGTCATCGCGACGTTCGAGCAGACGCTGGAGTTCTTCGAGGTCATCGAATCGAAGCGCAGCTAAGCCAAGAAGAATATGGCCTTTAGCTGAGTGCGCAGTGAGCTGTAGCCAGTCTTTAAGCCACGATGCGTGTCGCAGTGACAGACGACTCAGAGTTTCAAACTCTTCGCGCTGACTGCGGGCTGCGAAGATCGGTATGTGGAGTAGTTTACGGCATAAGCCCCCGGTGATCTGTGTCCGCTGCGCGTCGTTGAACGCGGCCTCTTCACCCATCGTTCTCAGCAGGAACGCCCAGCGTTGCGGATGCTTCGTGCGATCGATCGCTGCGAACACATCGCCCAAGAACTTTGCATCCGTCGCCTGCGATCCGATTGCCAGCAAACACGTCTCGCGCCACGTCTGCAGATGGAAGTGCTCGCCTATCTGTTGCGCTACCCGCTTATCGCGCAGAAATGCGCAAGCGGCCAGGTATTCGAGTAACGAGAGATGGAAGAACGCGAAGATGCCAGGCGTCTGCTCGACGAGCACGCCCGTGCCCTCGACGAGGTAGTCGACCCAGCGCGCGACCATGCCGCGCAGCGATTCATCCTGCCGGCTGCTCATGCGCATGCGCAGATTGCGAAAGAGCTGATCGATCAGTGCAGCACGCGCGAGCACGATGCCTTCGTCTTTTCCGTCGGTCTCCTTGCGTCGCGCTTCTCGGCCTTCTTGCAGCTGCAACGCCAGCGTTTCGAGCTCGGCGCGTTGCAGATCGGCATCCAGCTCGGGAAAGCTGCGTCCGGCCTGCGCCGGCCAGGTCTTCAGCAGTGTCTCGACGACCTTGTCGTAGAGCGCCGCACGCTCACCCGGGAGCGTGGCTTCGTAGCGGTGGACGAGGGCGATGAGGGTGGCGAGAAGCGGATTGCGCGCCAATTCCCGTACGCGCAGACGAATCTGCAAGGCAGTCTGGAGGTCCGCGATCTTTCGCTCGCGCTCGTCGGCGCGATTTTCCTGCGACGTATACCAGGTGCGTACGAAGTGCTGCAGCGTCTCGTCATCGAAGGGCTCAAGGCGCAGCTCGTGGTAGTTCCAGGGCAGCGGCGCGCGGTCGTAGCCGGCGATGCGACTTGTGACGAGCGCAGGGACGTGAGGATACTGGCCGAGAAACGCGCGGACCTTCTGCACGGCCGCCTCACGATCGCTTTCGCTGCCGACTTCGTCGAGTCCGTCGAGCAGAACGACCGCTTTGCCGGCATTAAGCGCATCTTCGAAGAATGCTGTAGTGACGCGTATCTGCAGCGTGTCGCGCGCCTGTTGGACGAGAAAGTCGACGAGCGAGAGCCGACCGTTCTCAGCAGCGCGCAGGCGCACGAACTCGCGAAATGGCAGCAGCAGCGGCAGCGTGCTGGCGTCGACGTCGAGTCCGTCAAGCTTGTGATCGCCCCCGATGAGCGCGGCGATGTATTTTGTCAGCGTGGTCTTGCCCGATCCGGGATCGCCCAAGACCACGAAGCGTGGTGCGATGGCGCTGTCCTCCTTCGCATCGGGCCAAACAAGCAGTTGCCTGAGCATCTCCTCGGTGGTTAGCTTCGGCTCTTTCTCGCCCATCTTTGGAACGCGCAGCTGAAGCGGCACGAACAGTTCGCCGATCGCCACGTCGCGCCGCTTCGACCGATCGGCCATCCCAATGAAACTGGCGCGTCCGTAGACGTCGCCCACGGCGCGACGATATCGCTCGATGAGCGTCCGACGTCGCGCCGTGCGGACTTCAGTGGTTTCTTTGATGGTTTGACCATCCGAGTCGTCTTCTTTGGTGGTTTGGCCATCCGAGCTGTCATCACTTTTCGGACAAAGCTCCGCTGGCAGTGTAAACGTCCACACACCCTTCGGCGCCTTCGCGTACGCGAGCGTGTCGGTCGCCCAAAATCCCTTCAGACTTGCCGCAAACAGGCGAATCCGCCCCTCGCCTGCGTCGAGATCGAATTCCCCGAGTGTATAGCCCCGTCGCTGATCGTGCGGACCGTTATACACCGCGCCTGCACCGAGCGTGAGCAGCTGTCCGTCGGGATCGACCAGCGTCGTCGACGACGCGTCGTGCAGATGGCCATGCAGCAGCGCGTGAACGCCGCCCGACTGGGTGAGTCGTTCGCTTACCTCGGATGCATCCTGATCGCGCAAATACGCAAGCGGATGATGCACGAGCGCAAGCTTCACGTGCGCGTCGACCACCTGATCGAGCGCCTCCTGAACCTGATAGCCGCCGACGATCAGCTCGCCCTTCTCCTTGCCTTCGCCGCCTGCCCACGCTGTATTGAGTTGCAAAACACCCACGCGCAGTTGCGCACTGCCCTCGCCCAGCTCGACGATGTTGGCCCGCCACGGCCGCGTCGGGTTGGTATGGCGCGCGGCGCCGAGCAGGCGGCCCGTGAAGTCGTAGTACGCATCGAGCCGCCGGCCGATGAGCTCCATCGTGTCCCCGTCCTGCAGCAGCTCCTCGATCTCGTCCTGCGTCGAAACCGACCCCAGGATCGCCCGATCCGTCCGCTTGATCTTCGAGCGACCGACATCGTGGTTGCCCGGCACGAGGAACCAGCGTCCACTGTTTTTCGGATCGTGCCCAATTGCCTCGCCGATCTGTTTGAAGAGCAGAGTGGCTTCGTCGTACTCCGTCCGTTTGCCGCTGAACGCGATGTCGCCTGTGACGCACACGATGTCGGGCGCAAGGCCCGCTTCGCGCTGCTCGGCGAGATGCGACACCAAACCTTTCAGGATCTTCCGCCGCTCCCAGCCCTGCCCCTCGCGCATATGCAAATCCGACAGATGCAGCCACCGAAACGTCCCCGAAAACGTCGTCATCCGCGCAAACCTCCACGCTGCCCGGCGCATGAGGCGCGCAGGCCGTCAATCGATCGAAGAGCGCCGCAGCGCCAGCGCGGCCAGCGCCGGCAGCAGCGTCAAACTCAGCACCGCCGTCGACGCCGCGCCGAGAATCGCCGCGGCGCCCATCGTGCGCAGCGCGGGGATGTGCGACAAGACCAGCGAGCCGAAGCCCACCATCGTCGTCAAGGCCGCGATCACCACCGCGCGACCCGTGCCGCGGACGCGGGCGTCTTCCAAGACGTCGCCCGCCTCGTGCAAACGATGCAGCAGGTGCAGGCCGTAGTCTACGCCGATGCCGATGATCATCGTGAACACGAACAAATTCAGGAAGTTCAGGCTCACGCCCAGCCAGCCCATCAAGCCCAGCATCCACACCAGGCCCAAGAGCAGCGGCAGCAGCGCGACGATCGCGTCGCGCATCGTGCCGAGGTCCCAGAACATCAGCAGGAACACCAGCACCAACCCCAAGACGCCCGCCACCGCCGCGTCTTTCCACACCTGCGCCTTCAGCACGCGCGAGATCACCGCCGCGCCCGTGACCGTCGCCCAGTCGTCTTCGGCGATGCGGTTCATCAAGTCGGCCGGCGGACCGCGCTGCCAGGTCGCGGCGGGCGGATACGCATACACCAGCAGCGAGAGCGCGACGCCGTCGTCGGCGACTTCGTCATCGGGGACGAACGCGACGTAGCGGCCCGCGACGCGGCCGAGCGGACCGTCGACGATGTCGCGCAGGCCGAGCGGACCGTCGAGGGTGAGCGCGTCGGCGAACGCGTCGAGGCCCTTCGCGAACGGACCCGGCGCCAGGCCGGCCGACGTCAGGGCGGCCTCGGCGCGGGCGCGCAGATCGGCGCGGTCGAGAGCGGCGGCGGCGAGGCGATCCAAGATCACGCGCTGGTCCGCGGGATCGGGCACGAGGCGCGCGATGCCGTCGACGCGCGCGAGGCGATCGCCGTCGACCATCGACGCGACGTCGGGCACGAGTTCCTGGGCGCGCGCCAAGACCTCCGCCTCGTTGCGGCCGTCGATGCGGATCAGCATCGGCGTGAAGCGCAGGCCGAACGCTTCCATGATCGCCGACTGGTCGCGCGCGCCCGCGTTGTCCTGCGAGCGCATGGTCGTGATGCGGTCGTCGTAGTGGACGCGCGGCAGGCCGACGCCGAACACCACCGTCGCCACGGCGAGCGCGATCAGCACGGCGCGCGGACGGCGCAGGCTCAGGCCGATCAGGCCGTCGATGCCGAAGGCGCGCAGGCGGAACTGATCGCCCGCGGCCGCGCCGCCGAGCCAGGTCAGGAGCGCCGGCAGCAGGGTGAAGACGGTCACGACCAAGAGCAAAATCCCCGCGCCGGTCAGGAGGCCGAGGTCGGAGAGGCCGCGGAAGTCGGAGATGAGGAAGGCGAAGAAGGTCGCGGCGGTGGTCACGGCGCCGAGCAGGACGCTCGGGGCGGTGAAGCGGCTCAGGCGGTCGAGGGCCTCGCTGTGGGTCTCGCCGGCGGCGCGGGTCTCGGCGTAGCGCGCGTAGAGCACGATCACGAAGTCGATGCCGAGGCCGACGAGAAGCGCCGCAAACGCCGAGGTCGCGCTGTTGAGCCGGCCGAAGACGCCGCTCGCGAAGCCGGCCGCGTAGACCAGGCCGGCGAAGAGCGGCACGAAGGCGATCAGCGCCGCCACCGGACGGCCAAAAGCGACCGTGAAGAGCACGACCACGCCGACCAGGGCGACCACCGCGCCGATCAGCATGTCGCGCACGATCAGGTCGCTGTCGCCGAGCGCGATCGCGTAGCCGCCGGCGAAGCGCAGCGGCGGCGGCGGACCGAATTCGTCCGCCATGTCGTCGTTCCACGCCGCGTCGACCGCGGCCTGGCGCTCCGCGAGATCGGCGAGGAGACGGCGGCTGAAGTCGAGATCGGCGGCCGGCAGCTCGGGCTTGAGCAGCATCAGCAGGAAGCGCTGGCCCGAATCGATCAGGTAGCCGGTCGAGGGATCGAACTGGCTGCCGCCGAGGGCGTCGCCCTGCAGGCGCTCGAAGAGCGGCAGCGCGAGACCGAACGGATCGTGGACGGCGAAGCGCTTGCGCGCGCCGCCGAGCGGACTGCGCAGCGCCTGCGCCAGCTCGGCCGCGCGGCGCTCGAGGCCGTCGGGCGACGCGACCGCGGTGAGCGCGTCGTCGAGCTCGGCCGGGGTCATCAGAAGCGGCGCGCGGTCGACCAGGTCGAGGGCGCTGTCGAGGACGTCCTGCAGGCGGTATTCGACCCAGTCGATGGCCGGCGCCGCGCGCATCGCCGGCACCAGGCGCTCGGCGTAGGCGATCGCCGCGTCGACGCGCTGGGCGGTTGCGTCGTCGTCCAAAATCTCGCCGGGCTGGCGCAGCTCGACCGCGATCAGCAGGAGATCGGTCGCGCCGAAGCGCTCGACGGTGGTGCGGAAGTCGTTGACCGCCGGATGGTCGACCGGCATCAGCGCCAGCATGTCGGCGTCGACGCGCAGGCGCAGCGTCAAGACGACGGCGACGATGAAGAGCGCGAGGCCGGCGAGCAGCACGAGGCCCGGACGGCGTCCGCCGAGGCGGATCAGCGCGCGCGCGGGGCCGCGGGGCAGGCGGCCGGAGGGCAGGGAAGAAGGTTCGGGAGAGGCGGCGTCAGGGGAGGCGGGCGACGTCATGCGGCCATTGTTCCACGGGGGCGGCCGCGTCGGGATCGAGCAGGCGGTCGAGGCGCGAGTCGTCCCAGCCGCGCGTGACCTGACGGTAGATCCACGGCTGCTCCTTGCGCATGCGCATGAAGGCGGCGCGCAGGTCGAGCAGCATCGTGATCCGGCGGCCCTGGGCGTTGAGCTCGCCGACGTCGTGCGTGGCGACGACCTCGAAGCCGAGCACGCGGCGATGGAACCCGAGCGGGCTGTTGGGATCTTCCTCGAAGGCGTCGGTGAGGTAGTGCGTGAAGCCGCGGTCGATCGTGTCGGCGACCGCCAGGCTCATCAGCGCGGTCGCGATGCGGACGTTGCCGCGATGCTTCGTCACCACCGCGAAGCGGCCGATCTCGGCGATGTCGTGCTCGCGCAGGAAGGCCTCGACGTCGATCGACGGATCGACCAGCTGGAAGCCGTATTTGCCGTAGAGCTCGAACGGCAGGCGGTAGAGCACGCGCATGACGCCGACCGTCTCGCCGTCGTAGCTGGCCATGAACCAGGCGATGTCGCTGTCGTCGAGATCCTCGGCCGGGAACTGCGACTCGGGCTCCGCGGTCCAGCCTTTTTCGGCGTCGTAGACCGCGCGCAGGACGCTGAGCACCTGCTCGCGGTCGTCGGGGGTCAGAACGGGCTGGGCGTGATGGCGGGCGCGGCGCGGCGCGTCGGCGCGATCGGCCGGTGAATCGGTGCCTGGGGCGGTGCTCACGGTCGGGTTCTCCTTCGGGGGGCGTCGGCGCGCCAGGTCTTGCCCGACAGGCGCGCGAGGGCGTGCATGATTCTTCCATGAAATGCGGTGAGTTCGCTGCGCCGCGGCGCGGATGCGTCGTCGTCGCGCGCCGGCGGCCACACCGGCGCCCCGGCCTGGACGGTCATCGCGGCGCCGGGGGGGGTGGGACGGTCGCCGGCGTGCCGCGGG
>JBCCOR010000221.1:0-7664 GCA_039025295.1 Acidobacteriota bacterium | reverse complement strand
GCCGATCGCGACGCTCGACGTCGCCGCGCCGGCCGAGCAGGCGCGGCTCGCCGCCTGGTCGGGCCTCGACGCGGCGATCGATCCGGACACCCACGCGGCCGCGCGCCGGACCACCCTGGTCGCCGCGATCGCCGAGGTGACCGCGCGCACGCCCGACGCGCCGGCCGTGATCGACGGCGCGACCACGCTGTCGTACGCCTCGCTGACCCGCGAGGCGCGCCGGCTTGCGCATCATCTGCGCGTCGACGTCGGCGTCGCGCGCGGCGAGATCGTGGCCGTGGCCGCGCGGCGCACGGCTGAGACGCTGATCGCGCTGCTCGGCGTGCTCGAGGCGGGCGCGGTCTATCTGCCGATCGATCCGACGCTGCCGCCCGCCCGCCGCCGCATGCTGCTCGACGACAGCCGCTGCGGACTGCTGCTGGTCGGCGCCGCCGATGCGGCCGACGCCGGGGCGCTGGCCGCCGGCGCCCGGGCGGTGCCGCGCACGATTGCAGGACTGCTCGGCGACGCCCGCGACGATTCGCCCAGCCCGCTCGATCTGCGGATTCTCGACGAGCGCGCGCTCGACGGCGACGAGCCGGCCTACGTGATCTACACCTCGGGCTCGACCGGCCGGCCGAAGGGCGTTGTGGTGCGCCACGATGGCGTCGTCGGCACGTGCCGCCATCAGGCGGCGGTCTTCGGCGTGACCGCCGACGATCGCATGCTGCAGTTCGCCTCGGCGTCGTTCGACGCCTCGCTGGCGGAGATCTTCATCGCCTGGCTCTCGGGCGCCGCGGTGGTGGTCATTCCGCGCGCCGTGATCGACGCGCCGGCGCGCTTCGTCGACCATCTGCGTCAGCACGCCGTGACCGCGGCGATCCTGCCGCCGGCGTACCTGCGCGCGCTCGACGGCGCCGCGCTCGAGACGCTGCGCGTGCTCGTGACCGCGGGCGAGGCCGCCCAGATCGACGACGTCCGCCGCTACGGCCGCGACCGCGTCTACGTCAACGCCTACGGCCCGACCGAGACCTCGATCTGCGCCAGCGTGGGACGCGTCGATCCGGCGGCGCTCGGCGACGGCGACGCGTGGCTCGGCGCGCCGATCGGCCGGCCGATCGCGGGCAACGCGGTGGTCGTGGTCGACGCCGCGCTCCGGCCGACGCCGATCGGCGTGCCGGGCGAGCTCTGCGTCGTCGGGCCGAGCCTAGCCCTCGGCTATCTCGGCCGGCCGGCGGCGACCGCGGCGGCGTTCGTGCCGAGCCCGTGGGGCGACGGCCTGCGCCTCTACCGCACCGGCGATCGCGCGCGCTGGCGCGACGACGGCACGCTGGCGTTCGAGGGACGGGTCGACGATCAGGTCAAGATCGCCGGTCATCGGGTCGAGCTCGACGCCGTCACGCGCGCGCTGCGCGCGCTCGACGCCGTCGACGACGCCGTCGTGTTGGCGGCGGCCGTCGCGACCGGCGACGACGGCGACGCGGGGCGGCGGGAGCTCGCCGCCTACTACGTGCCGCAGCGTCCTGAAGCGACCGGCGTGGCACTGTGGCCGTCGGTGGCGGAGTTCTTCGTCTACGACGACGTGCTCTACGGCAGCATGGCCGGCGACACGCATCGCAACGACCGCTACCGCGAAGCCTTCGGCCGCCACGTGGCGGGCAAGCGCGTGGTCGAGATCGGCCCGGGCGCCGAGCTCGTGCTCACCCGCCTGGCGCTCGAGGCCGGCGCGACCCACGTCACGGCGATCGAGCTGCTGCCCGCGACCTACGCCCGCGCCCAGGCGAAGATCGCGCAGCTCGGCCTCGAGGATCGCATCACCCTCCGGCTCGGCGACGCGCGCACGATCGCGCTCGACGAACCGGCCGACGTGTGCATCTCCGAGATCGTCGGCAGCATCGGCGGCTCCGAGGGCGCGGCGCCGATCATCAACGCCGCCCGCCGCCTGGTGAAGGATCCGGCGGCGATGCTGCCGCAGCGCAGCGTCACCCGCTGCGCGGCGATCGGCCTCGACGACGCCGATGACGCGTTCTTCACGCTCGAGCCGATTGCGGCGCACTACGTGGCGCGCATCTTCGCGCAGGTCGGGCGCTCGTTCGATCTGCGCATGTGCCTCAAGGGCGTGACGCGCGACGATCTGCTGTCGACCGACGGCGTGTTCGAAGATCTCGACTACACGCGCGAGATTCCGTACGCGGCGGAGCACGCGGTCGAACTGACGATGACGCGCGCCGGCGCGCTCTCGGGCCTGCTGGTCTGGCTGACGCTCGACGTCGACGATCAGGCCCATCTCGATACGCTCGGCGAGGACGCCAGCTGGCTGCCGATTTATCTGCCGCTCTTCGACGCGCCGGTCGCGGTCGCGCCGGGCGACGCGCTGGCCCTGACGATCACGCGCCGGCTGGCCGACGACGGCCTGCATCCCGACTTCCATCTGCGCGGCGCGCTGCGGCGGTCGGACGGCGCGGTCGCGGCGCAGGTCGACCGCGCCGCGCCGCACGCGGCGACGACCTTTCGCGGCGATGCGTTCTACCAGCGGCTCTTCGCCGACGGCGACGCGCCGCGCGTGCGCCGGGCCGAGGGCCCTGCGCCTGAGACCCTGCGCGCCGCACTGGCGTCGACGCTCGCGCCCTACGAGCTGCCCACGCGCTGGATCGCGCTCGATCGCCTGCCGCTGAACGCCAGCGGCAAGGTCGATCGGCGGATGCTGCCCGCGCCCCGTCCGGCGCCGGCCGCCGCGGCACCGACCGCCGCGGCCGACGTCCCCGTCGACGCGCACGAGCGCCACATCGCGGCCGCGTGGCAGTCGGTCCTCGGCGCGCCGGTCGGCCCGACCGACAGCTTCTTCGCGCTCGGCGGCGACTCGCTCAAGGCGATTCGCATCGTCGCCCAGCTCCACGAGATCGGGCTGCAGCTCGAGGTGCGCGACATCTTCGCGCTGCGCACGGTGCGCGCCTGCGCCGCGCGCATCCGCGCCGCCGCGCCGATCGCGCAGGAAACACTCGACGGCCCGCTGCCGATCACGCCGATCCAGCGCTGGTTCTTCGACCGCGTCGCCCTCGCCACCCGCGACGATCGCGTTCGGGCCGCGCACTACAACCAGTCGGTGCTGCTGCGCAGCCGCGCGCGTTTGGATCGCGCCGCGCTGCACGCCGCGCTCGAAGCGGTGATCACGCATCACGACGCGCTGCGCAGCGTGGTCGCGTTCGACGCCGGCGGCGCGCCGGCGGTGGTCATGCAGCCGGCGCCGCAGCCGCTGCGCCTCGACGAGATCACCTGCGTCGACGCCGAGGCGTGGCACGACCAGGCCGACGCGATCCAGGCCGACGCCGATCTCACCGGCGGGCCGCTGATGCGCGCGGCGTGGGTGCATCTGCCCGACGAGGACGTCGTGTGGCTGATCGCCCATCACCTCGTGATCGACGTCGTGTCGTGGGGCATCGTGATCGACGACGTCCGCGCGGCCTACCGCGCCGCGGCGGCGGGGGAGGCGATCGCGCTGCCGCGCAAGACCCACGCGGTGCGGGACTACGCCGCGGCGCTGAATGCCCTCGCCGCGACCTGGGCGACCGACGCCGCGGCGCGCGACGCGATCGCCGCGCGCTGGCAGGCGATCGCGCCCGCGGTCGAGACATCGTCGTTCCCGCCGCGCGCGGCCGGCGACGACGTCGACGACGCGGCGCGCATCGGCCACGTCGCGCTGCGCCTCGACGCCGCGCGCACGGCGCGGCTGCGCGACGCACTGGGCGGACGAACCGGCGATGCCGTCGACGGCGGCGCGGGTGAGGACGAAGGACCGCAGATCGCCGACGCCGTGCTCGTGGCGCTCGGCCTGGCGCTGCGGACGGTTTCCGACATCCGCCGCGCGGGCCTGACCTTCGAGGGCCACGGCCGGGTGCTGCCGGTCGACGGGCTCGACGTCAGCCGGACCGTCGGCTGGTTCACGACCGTGCGTCCGTTCACGCTCGCCCTCGACGACGGCTGCGCGCTCGACGATCCGTCGACGCTGCGCGCTGCGCTCGCGCAGATGCGCGACCAGCGGCGCGCGATCGCCGGCGGCGACGACGTCGCCTACGCCGCGCTGACCTACCTCGCCACGCCGGCCGCGGATCGTCCGGCGCCGCCCGAGATCGGCTTCAACGATCTCGGCGTGCTCGACGGCACGGCGGCACGCGATCCCGACGACGGCGGCGAGATCCTGCGCGTCGACTGGAACGCGCCCGGCGCGGCCCACAGCCCCGCGCTGCCGCCGGCGCACGCCCTCGACGTGCTGAGCGCGGTGGTCGATGATGCCCTCGAAGTCGATCTCAATCACGATCGCCGGCGCGTCGACGACGCCACAGCGGTCGCCCTGCGTGACGCGCTCGCGCGCGCGCTCGATGCCCTCGTGGACCTGCCGCAGACGACCGACGACGCGTCGGCCGAACCTGCGTTCACCTACGCCGGTTTGACCGGCGGCCAGCTCGATGCGATCGTCGCCGGCCTGGCCTTCGATGACGAATGAACCCGGGTCTCGCGCGCTAGCGCGTCGGCCACCCGCTTGTCTCTGGAGTTCCGTTCATGGTTTATGCCGTGCTTTTCTATCTCGCACTCTGCGCCCTGGTCGGCCTGCTCGGCTACGGCCGCCGCAGTGGCTTCTGGGGCGCGTTTCTGCTCAGCGTGGTTTTCACGCCGCTCGTGGTGGCGCTGATCATCGCGCTGACCGAGCGCCTGCCGAGCGCGCGCCCGTCGACCAACGATGCGTCGACCGACGGCGCGCCGCGCGACACGACGACGGCGTCGACGTCGTGACGCTGCCGCTTCTGCCAACCGACATCGAGCGCGCGGCACCATGCTGAAGTCGTTCGGCTACGTGCTGCAGCACGTGCGCCTCGACTACGGTCGGCTGACCTGGCTGGCCGCGCTGTCGGGCCTGTCGAATGCGATCGTGCTCGCGATCATCAACGTCGCGGCGGCGAACGCGGCGGAGGAAACCCGCTCGCATCGCTTTCTGATCCTCTTTCTGATCTCGATCACGCTCTACGTGGTGACGCAGAAGAAGATCATGGTGATCGTTGCCGACGAGATCGAGCGCGTCATCCACGCCATCCGCGTCCGCCTCGTGCAGCGCGTGCGCAGCGCCGAATTCGAGCATCTCGACGACATCGGCCAGGCCGAGATCTACACCAGCATCACCAGCGAGACGAGCGTTCTCTCCGACGCGTCGCTGCGCGTGGTGGTGGCGTTTCAATCGGCGATCCTGGTCGTGTTCTTGATGATCTACATGGCGCTGCTGTCGATGACCGCCTTCCTGCTCAATCTGCTCTTCACGGCGGTGGGCGCGGCCATTCACCTGGTGCGCAGCAAGGCGGTCAACCGCGAGCTGCACGCCGCCCTGGCCGAGGAAAACCGCATGCACGACGGCATGCAGGATCTGCTCGGCGGCTTCAAGGAGGTCAAGCTCAGCAGCGCGCGCGGCGACGAGCTGGTGGCCTGGATCGAGGCCCGGTCGTCGAAGGCGGCCGAGTCCAAGACCAACACCCAGCGCCTGCACATCAACGACTACGTGCTCTCGCAGGTGACCTTCTTCCTGCTCACCGGCACGATGGTCTTTCTCGTGCCGATGCTGTCGGACGCCTACAGCGACGTCGTGATCAAGGCGACGGCGACGTCGCTCTTTCTGATCGGGCCGGTGTCCAACGTGGTCACCACCCTGCCGTTCCTGGCCCGCGCGCGCGCGGCGGTCGAGAGCATCGAGGCCCTCGAGGACCAGCTTGAGAACGCTCGGCGGCCGGAGCCGTCGAACCATCGGAGCGTGCCGACGCCGGACGAGATCACCCTCGACCGCGTGATGTTCCGCTACGGCAACGGCGGCGAAGGCTTCACCGTCGGCCCGTTCGAGCTGCGCTTCAAGCGCGGCGAGACGGTGTTCATCACCGGCGGCAACGGCTCGGGCAAGACCACCATGATCCGCCTGCTGCTCGGTCTCTACCGGCCGCACGGCGGACGCGTGCTGGCCGACGGCCTGGCGATCGACGACGCGCACGCGGTGTCGTACCGCAATCTCTTCTCGGCCGTCTTCAGCGACAACCATCTGTTCAAGATCCTGTACGGCGTCGAGTCGGTGGATCCGCGCGAGGCGGCGGATCTGTTTCGCATGCTCGAGATGGATCAGAAGGCGTCGCTGGTCGACCGCACCTTCGACACCGTGCGCCTGTCGGGCGGCCAGCGCAAGCGTTTGGCGCTGATCGCCAGCATCCTCGAGCGCAAGCCCTACATCGTGCTCGACGAGTGGGCGGCCGATCAGGATCCGCACTTCCGCGAGACCTTCTACACCCAAATCATCCCCTGGATGGCCGCGCGCGGCATGACGATCATCGCCATTACCCACGACGACAAATACCACGACCTCGCCGATCGCCGCATCGAGCTGCGCGAGGGCAAGATCCACCGCGACATCCGGCTGCGCGCGGACGACGCGCCCAGCGCGGCGCAGGAGGAATCCGCATCATGAGGCAGGCATCGACACCGCGCCGCATCGCCGCGGCGCTGGCGCTCGCGGCCGGTCTCGCGGCCGCACCCGTCGCTGAGGCCACAAACGGCCAGGCGCCGAACCCGCTGCTCGCCACGCCGATTCTGTGGTTCTTCTACGGCTTCGTCATCGTGGCGATCGCGCTGCTGTTCACCCGGCGCTGGTGGGTGAAGCCGTTTCTGCACTGGTACCGACGCAACGCGCTGGCGGTGACGATCGCGCTGCTGTTCGGCGTGTTCATCTTCGTCTACCTGATGCCCTACCTCTTCTACACCCAGACGCCGGGTCAGGTGGGCGTGCTCTGGCTGCGTTTCCTCGGTGGCACGCAGGTCAACGGCTTCGTGCCCGAGGGCACGTTCATCAAGTTTCCCTGGGACGAGGTCTACAAATACAGCGTCCGCTACCAGCGCCTCGACATCGACGCCGACGCGGTCACCGAGGAGGGCCTGCTCGTCCACGTCACCGGCACCCTGCGCTTCCGCGTGATCGACAACCGCGTCGGTCTGCTGCACGCCCAGGTCGGTCCCGAGTACGTCGAGCGCATGATCTCGCCCGAGCTGGGCTCTGTGCTGCGCGAGGTGGTGGCGCACACGCTGGCGGAGGATCTCTACGGCCACGAGCGCATGCTGGTGCAAGGCAAGGTCTACCACGCCATGCGCGACGGCATCGCGATCAGCTACGACCGCGACGTCAACGACGAGCACAAGACCAACGCCAAGACCTCGGACTTCGTCGAGGTCGAGGACTTTCTGATCCGCTCGGTGATTCTGCCCGAGCCGGTGCGGATGGCGATCGAGAACAAGATCGAGCAGTTCCACCGCAACGAGGAATACGTCTACCGCCTGGCGCGGGAATACAACGAGACGCTGCGCAAGGGCATCGAGGGCGAGGGCATCGCGCTCTTCCAGTCGAAGGTGTCCGAGGGCATCTCGGAGCGCTATCTCAAGTGGAAGGGCATCGACGCAACGCTCGAGCTGGCGAAGTCCGACAACGCCAAGATCGTCGTGATCGGCTCCGGTGAGGAGGGCGGCTTGCCGCTGATTCTCGGCGGCTTCGGCGGCTTCGAGGGCGGCGATCGTCCGCCGTCGACCGAGTCGCTGTGACGATACTCGGTGTTACTCTTGGCTTGGTTGTCGGGGCCGTTTTACCGATCCTATTCCAGCCGGTGATCGAAGCG
>JBCCOR010000220.1:0-7676 GCA_039025295.1 Acidobacteriota bacterium | reverse complement strand
GCCGCCGCCGCCGTCCGCGGCGCATCTGGTGCCGCTGCAGACGGGTGGCGCCCATCCGCCGCTCTTCCTGATCCATCCGGCGGGCGGCAACGTCTACTGCTTCCGCGCCCTCGCCGGCCTCGTCGGCGACGAGCGCTCGCTCCTGGCGTTCCGGGCGCGCGGCCTGAAAGACGACGAGGCGCCGCTCGAGACGATCGAAGACCTGGCGGCGTTCTATCTCGAAGCGATCCGCCATCGTCAGCCGTCGGGTCCGTACCTGCTCGGCGGCAGCTCGATGGGCGGCATGGTGGCGTGGGAGATCGCGCATCGCCTGCGCGCAGCGGGGGAGACGGTCGCGCTGGTCGCGCTCTTCGACACCTACGGCCCGGGCCATTTGCCGCCGGCGCCCGAGGGTCCGCCGCCGGCGATGCCGGGCGTCGATCTGCACGGTCCGCGTCCGGCCGACGAGCGCGCGCTGCTGCGCGTGCGCCACGTCCTCGGCGTCAACGCCCGCGCGATGCACGCCTACCGGCCGCCCGCGCTCGACGCCCCCGCGGTCTTCCTGCGCGCCAGCGAGCGGCGCGAGAACGAGCCCGACCATCCCGAGCGCGCGTGGATCGATCTCGCCGAAGACGGCTTGGCGGTGCACGTCGTCCCGGGTGGTCACACCGGCATGTTCGAGCCGCCCCACGTCGAGCGCCTGGCCCGCCAGCTGCGCCGCAGCCTGCGCCTGGCGCTCGACGATCTCGACGACTGATCGTCTCTATTCCGTCCTGTGCATAACGAAAAACGGCGGACCCGGCCGCAGGGCCAAGTCCGCCGCTGTGCGCGCCCGGAGGCGCGATCGGAGATCGACGGTCAGATGCCGCTGGTGGTTCCGCTCCAGCCCGACGTGTCGGCCGACTCGAAGCCGTCTTGGAACACCTCGTCGGTCACGCCGCAGGCGTCGAAGGCGAAGGCGGCGATGCGGGTCGCCCAGCTGCTCGACGGGTTGTACTCGCCCGTGAACCAGAAGGTGCAGCCGTCGACCGGGTCGATCGCGAGCTGCGAGTAGTCGCCGTAGCGCTCGGCGCTGTTGGAGCCCGCGCCCGCAATCAGCTCGAACTCACCCTGCGGCGTCGTGCCGAGCGCATCGTCGGCGAGACGACCGCTGTAGCGCAGGCTCGGGAACGTGCTGCTGCTCGACACGCTATAGGCAACCGCGATGTTGCCCGAGATGTCCATCGACGCGCTGCCCATGAAGCGGTTATCCGCGTCGGGGCTGATCGTGCCTTCCTGGAAGAGCGTCCACGGCGACTGCACGCCCTCGTTGCTGTCGCGCCGCAGCTCAAACCAGCGCTTGCCGGCGCGCAGGCCCTGGCCGTCGGTGTTGGTCGCCAGGGTGCCGACCAGGCGCTCGCCGTCGGCGCCGAAGTTGCGGTACTGCAGCTGGAACATCACCACCTCGCGCAGCGGATCGAGCGGCGTGCCGCCGCCCGGCTGCGGGATGCAGCTGAAGGTCGTGAAGCCGCAGAGGTCCGAGCTGAAGTCGGCGATCGCAATCGACGTCGAACCGGTCAGCACCGAGTTGCCGGGGGTCGCCCAGTCGACCGTCAGCTCGAAGATCTCGAGCGCGTCCGTCGACGGATCGGCGCTGCCCGGACTGTGGGCCTCGTCGTCGTTGTGGCGCATGATGATCGCCGGCGATCCCGGCGCGGGCTCCATGGCGCCGTCGATGTCGGCCGGCGTCGCTGCCTGGAAGCCGAAGGCGCTGAGCGTGGTCGGCAGCGGGAAGCGCTGGATCGGACGCGCCGGGTTGCCCATCAGCATGTTCTCGCGGTCCATCGCGTAGACCGAGGGCTCCGACGGGCCGAAGAAGCCGGCCGATTCGTTGGTGGTCGCCAGATAGCTGTCGATCCACACGCCGTACTTCGGATAGTCGGGGAAGTTGGGCGTGCCGAACTCATAGGCATACCAGCCGCCCGTCACCGGATCGGGGGTCTGCGAGATGTAGATGCAGAGCGCGTCGGCGACGTTCGAGAACTCCGAGATGAACCAGCGCTCGGCCGCTTCGTCGAAGAGCACGATCGGATCGCCCAGGCCGCTGGCGCAGTTGCCGGTGCCGAGCGAGTCGAGTGCCGTCGGGCCGGCCGCCAGCGAACCGTCGCTCTTGTTGTAGATCGCGAAGGTCGCGCCGCCGCCCGCGTTGATCATCTGGATGTAGTAGTCGATGCCGACTTCGCCGCTCGGATCGGGCGGGTTGACGCCGTTGAAGCCCTGGCCCTCGAAGTTGAGGCTGGGCGTGCCGAAGGCCGGATCGACGGTGCCGAGGCCGCGCGCATCGCGGTCGACCAACGGATCGTTCTGACGCGGTGGGCGCACGATCAGATCGCCGTCCAGCGCCAGGCCGCCACCCCGCTTGGGCACGACTTTGATCGGATCGCCCGGCTGCCAGGTCGGCGCCTTGGGCAGATTGCGCAGATCGCCCTCGAAGATGTGGGGATAGACGACGTCGCCGACGAGTTCGGCGGTGACCTTGTGGACCGGTCGGTCGTCAGCGCTGACCGGGAGGGCCAGCAGGGCCACCGCGCAGAGGGCGGCGGGCACGAGGCGGACGCGCGAGAATCGAATCATGGGGTTACGCTCCTGGGTGGATGGGGGCGCCGCACCAGGCGGATGGCGCCGTTGGTGCTGCGCAGGGTCAGCTGAGCCGTGCCAGCGCCGAGAACGGCGACGGCGCGCTTGTGGCGATCGCGATCGAGACGCTCGATGTCGATCGAAAAGTCGGTGGTGATGCTGCCGCGGGTTTCCGCGACCAGATTGGCGTGCGTGCCGGGGGTGAGATGCAGATCGATCGGCGCGCGCTCGGTTTCGACCCGGATCGGCGTCGACCACTGGCGCGTCGTCAGGCGCAGATCGATCGGGCCGTCGACGGTGGCGGCGTCGACCGGGCCGCCGAGGCGCAGGGCGAGTTTGCCGGACGTGCTCCGGGCCACGAGCGGCGCGCGCAGGCTGCGCACCTGGATCAGGCCGTCGTCGGTGGTCACGCGCAGCGGCGCCGTGGGCGGCAGGAAGAGCGTGAGATCGAGGCGGCGGCCGTCGAGCGCCGCGGCGTCGAGGCCCGCGGGACGCTCGACCGTGATCGTCAGGGGCGACCCGGTCCCGGCATCCGACGCGTCGACGACGCGCACGACGAGGCCGAGCGGATCGTCGATCGGCCCCTGGCGCATGCCCAGCCACGACACGGTGACGTCGGGATGCACGCGCACGCGGACGTCGCCGTAGCGGTTGTCGACCACGATGGCGGCATCCGGCGCGGGCAGCGGGCGCTCGCCGGTGTCGCGCGTGAGCGCCCAGCCGTCGGGCAGCGCCGGTTCGTCGGCGGCCGCGCCGAGGCCGGCGGTCGTCGCCGCCAGCAGGACGAGCAGCAGGGCGGCGAGCAGCCGGACGATCGGCGCGGCGCCGCGGCTGGCTGGCGCGGCGGCCGAGGGCGGAGCGGGAAGAGGAGCCATAGCGTCGTCGATCATTGTAAGTACCGAACCCTGCGATCCACATGCAGCGGCGTCGTCGGGTGCGATGAAGATTCAGAGAAAGTGGAGCGTGTCATCGACCGCGGGGCGCCGCGTGCGGCGCGCGCGCAGCTGCTTGCCGAGGGTGAAGAAGTCGCTGAGCGCGGCGTCGTCGCCGAGCTCGCTTTCCATCGCCGCTTCGAGCGCCTCGGGATCCTCGCCCGACTCGAGGCGATCGAGATAGTCGGCCATGCGCGCCCCCGGCTGCAGGCCGGTCAAATCGCCGAAGCGGCGCATGAGATGGGCGAGCGCGCGCGGATCCTGGCCGACGTCGTCGCCGTCGAGACCGCGGCGCTCCATCTCGTCGACCAGCGCGTCCATCGCGCCTTCGAGCCGATGGTCGTCGACGCCCGCCAGCGGATCGTCGCCCGCGCCCGCATCGCCGCCGTCGTCGCGGTCCGCCGCGCTGCCGCGCACGTGCGCGGCGAAGGTCGACGGCCGGCGGACGAGGGCCGGATGCGCGCAGCGCGGGCACGACGGCTGGCGTGGATCGCCCGGGCGCGGTGTGAAGAAGCTGAATACCGTGTGGCAGCCAGCGCAGTAGAACTCGTAGTTGGGCATGCGGACGCGCCGATGGCCACGGCGCGGTTGGGGGCTGGGTGAGGGAACCGACCTTCTGGTCGGTATCTTGGTGTGCGTATCGAGCAATGTAACGGTTCGTTGTGTAGTTTAGCGCGCACGGCCCGCGTTGGACACCGCCTCGTGGCATGTACAATGCGCAATCTTCAACCCTGACCCCCGTCGAGGGCCGATTCGCGCCCTCGACCAACCGCCTTGCGAGGAGACGACGACCGATGGTGCATCACCGCGACTGGTCGCCCACATCGTGGCAGGCCAAGCCGGCCGGCCAGCAGCCCAACTACCCCGACGAGGCCGAAGTCCAGTCGTCCCTGGAGGTGCTGGGGCGTTTCCCGCCGCTGGTCACGTCGTGGGAAATCGAGACCCTCAAGCGTCAGCTGGGCGAGGCCGCGGCGGGCGAGCGGTTTCTGCTGCAGGGCGGCGACTGTGCCGAGATCTTCGACGAGTGCGAGTCGGGCGTGATCGCCAACAAGCTCAAGATCTTGCTGCAGATGAGCCTGGTGCTGACCCACGGCGGCCAGCGCCGCGTGATCCGCGTCGGCCGCTTCGCCGGCCAGTACGCCAAGCCGCGCTCGTCGGACGTCGAGACCATCGACGGCGTCACGCTGCCGAGCTACCGCGGCGACATGGTCAACGAGATCGACTTCACGCCCGAGGCGCGCATCCCCGATCCGAACCGCATGCTGCGCAGCTACGCCTGCTCGGCCCTGACGCTCAACTTCATCCGCTCGCTGGTCGACGGCGGCTTCGCCGATCTCCATCATCCGGAGTATTGGGATCTCGACTTCGTCGAGCATTCGCCGCAGAAGGTCGACTACCAGCAGATGGTGCAGGCGATCGGTCACGCGCTGCGCTTCATGGAGACCCTCGCCGGCCGTCAGGTGGGCACGATCGACCGGGTCGACTTCTTCAGCAGCCACGAGGGTCTGCTGCTCTATTACGAGCAGGCGCAGACCCGCCTGGTGCCGCACAACGAGGGCTGGTACAACCTGTCGTGCCACATGCCGTGGATCGGCATGCGCACGGCCGAGCTCGACGGCGCCCACGTCGAGTATTTCCGCGGCATCCGCAACCCGCTGGGCATCAAGATCGGCCCGGGCATGACCGAGGACTGGCTGATCGGCCTGCTCGAGCGCCTGAACCCCGAGGACGAGCCGGGGCGGATCACGCTGATCCATCGCTTCGGCCACGACAAGATTGCCGACGGCCTGCCGCCCCTGATCGAGGCGGTGCAGAAGTCGGGACGGACCGTGCTGTGGACCGCCGATCCGATGCACGGCAACACGCGCAAGGCCTCGAACGGCTACAAGACGCGCAGCTTCGAGCACATCCTGTCGGAGGTCGAGCAGGCGTTCACGATTCACGGTGAAGCCGGCAGCCGGCTCGGCGGCATCCACGTCGAGCTGACCGGCGAGGACGTGACCGAGTGCACCGGCGGTGCCCGCGGCCTCGACGACGGCGCGCTCGGCGAGCGCTACAAGACCTTCGTCGATCCGCGGCTCAACTACGAGCAGGCGCTGGAGATGGCGCTGCTGGTCGCGCGCCGCATGCCCGACGGTTCGCCGAAGAAGTAATCGACCGCGGTCCGCCGCTCAGGGATCCACTGCGGTCCATCGCTCAGAGATCGACCGCGGTCCGCCGCTCAGGGATCGACTGCGGTCTGCCGCTCAGGGATCCACATACCCCAGCGCGCGCAGCTGCTCGCGGGTCTCGTCGTCGATCGGCGTTTCGGCGGCGCGCTCGCCGGCGTCGGGGCGCACGTCGGCAAGGAAGCGCGCGAGCAGATCGACGAGACGCTGGCGCGCCGTACCGGCGTCGTCGATCGCCGTGCCCGCCGCATCGGGCTGCAGCACGGTGAACGTCTCGCCGGGCTCCGCCAGCGCGTGGCCGGCGCCGATCGCGGCGTAGGCGTGGTCCTCGGTGCGCACCCACGCGCCCACCGCGCCCTGATGCTCGGCGAAGACCGCGCGGCGGCGCGCGCTGGCGCCGGTGTCGGGATCGGGCGTGAGATCGATGCCGTCGTGGCGCAGTTCGCCGTCGGCGTCGCGCAGCGGGGCGATACCGGCGGCGCGCAGCAGGGTCGGGTAGAGATCGAAGGTCTGGACGAGTCCCGGATGGCGCCGGCCGCCGTCGGGCTGGCCGCCCGGCCAGCGCACCAGCAGCGGCACGTGCAGGGTCGCGTCGCGCAGGCCGACGTGGCGGAAGGGCTGCGGATCGCCGGGCAGGTTTTCGCCGTGGTCGGCGGTGATCGCGAGCACGGTGCGATCGAGCAGGTTGGCGCCGCGCGCGTCGTCGCCGGCGACCACCCCGGCGCGCGGACCGCGGCTGGCGAGGAAGGCCAGCAGGCGATCGAGCTGGCGATCGAGCTGCGCGATCTCATCGACGTACATCATCTCGTGCGCGCCCAGCTGCAGATTGCGGAAGCGCAGCTTGCCCGGCGCGCGGTGCGACCGCCAGCCGCGCACCGGGCCGAGTCCGCTCGGCAGCGCGTGCAGGCCGTGCGCGTAGGGCCGCGGTGCCTGATGCGGCGTGTGCGGATCGAAGTAGTGGATCCACAGGAAGAACGGCGTACGCTGGCCCTGCATCCAGCCGATCGCGAGATCGGTCAGCAGCTCGGCGCTGAAGCGGTTGCGGGCGACGGCGTAGGTGCCGGTCTCGACGCCGTCGGGGCCGGTCGCGACGAAGCCCGGATGCAGGCCGGCGTTGGAGCGGGCGAGATGCTGCGCGCCGAGGATCGCGCCGGTGGCGTAGCCGGCCTCGCGCAGGCGCATCGCGAGCGTGACGTGATGCGTCGGCAGCGGTGCGTTGAGGGCGTAGACGCCGTGGTTCTTGCCGTAGCGGCCGGTGTGGAGCGACGCCAGGCTCGGGTTGGTGACGTTGAACGGCGCGAACGCGGTGAGCCACAGATCGGCGTCGTCGGCCAGGCGATCGAAGGTCGGCGACGCGCTGGGCACAGCGCCGTAGGCGCCGAGCGCGTCGGCACGCAGGGCGTCGTAGGTGATCAGCAGCAGGTTTGGTCGGTTGTCGTCGGGGTTGAACGGCGGCGGCGCGGCCGCGCTCGGCGACGGACGATGCTGCACGGTCAGCCCGGCCCAGCGCGCGTCGGGCACGCCGTCGTCGCGGATCTGGCAGAGGCCGGCGGGGCGGATCGGCAGGGTTTCGATCAGCAGCAGCACCGATCGATCGGCCCAGCGCCCGAGATCGTGCTGCACGACCGCGGGCGCCTCGGGATGGTCGGCGTAAACGGTCGTCTCCCAGATCTGCCGCTCCGGTGCGTCCGCCTGCGCATCGTCGGCGACCACGCCGACGCGGTAGCGGAACGCGCACAGGCGGCCGGTGGCGAGCGGCTGGAAGCGCACCGAGGGCTGCGCGCCGAGCCGCAGGCGCCAGCCGACGCGGCGGCCCAGGGGCAGATCGAGCGCGCGCACGGCGCCCGCGCGGGTCGGCTGCGGGCCGACGGCGCCGGGCGCAGGGCCGAGATCCTGCGGCGCCAGGCTGCGGGCGCGGTCGAAATCGAACGCCGGCAGCGGCGCCGGCGGTTCGTAGGCGTCGGTCTCGGTCGCGCCGACG